>JAQUYY010000208.1 GCA_028691575.1 Candidatus Gastranaerophilales bacterium | reverse complement strand
ATACGGATAAAACCTTGCAAATGCAGGATATGAATAATTCCCCGGATATTTACGGGTTCGGTAATCATAAGGTGAATATCTATTATTATTTTGGTAATAGGTGTTATTTTGACCGGAATAATTGTTTAAAACCTGCATCAATATTGTTTGAAGAACATCCATCATTCCGTAATTTTCTGTCCCTTGAGAGGTATCATAATTTGAATTATCTTCAAAACTGCTTTCCGATAAAGTAAATGACGGTGAATTTTGCGAATAAAAATCAGAGTTAAAACTGTTTAAATTATTTGAATATTCCGGAATATTGTTTTGAACAAGGCTTTCAAGCAATAAAATTCTTTGATTTGTTTCTCCGGACTGACTTGCGCCTAATAATTCCTCTTCTAAGCGGTTTAATCTTGGAATCAGGTTTTCATTTGAATATATATTATTAAAAACTCTCTGTTCTAATGAAGAAATGGTAAGCAATAATTTTTCATTGCTTTCGGGAAGTTGGTTTCTGCTTATATTTGAATCAAAAATGCTTTCCAATCGCTCGGTTCTTTCTGATAGGCTCAATGATGGAAATATTTTGTTAAAAACTTTCATTTCAAGCCTATTAAGTCTTGAATAGACCTCTTCATTTTTATATTCGTTGCTGAAAATCTTTTTTTCTAATATGCTTATTCTGGGATAATCAGTATCTACATAGGTTTTTGCGTACTCTTGTTGCCCAAAACATGCATTAAACGTCAAAAATAAAGAAAAAAATATTCCAATGATAATTTTATTAAGCATTTTCCCACCCTTTTTAATAATTAAAATTGTATACTCTAACAAAAAAAACTGCATTCTACAATCGGAGACTACTGCACAACTATTGTTTTTTGTTTTATAATCATTTTGAACTGCACAATAGGAAAGATTTTACAAACATGATTAAAGATATTATTAGTAAAAATTTAACTGAAGCCGTTAATTTAGCCCTTAAAAACAACGAACTGGCAAATATACCTGATGATGAAATTCAAAAACTTGCAATTGAAATACCTAAAAATACTGAATTTGGTGATTATGCAGTTAATATATCGGGGTTTGCAAAATTTACAAAAATGCCGCCTATCAAAATTGCACAAATTATTTCTAAATATATTAAGATGGATGATGCTCAAATAAATGTGGTTGCAGGATTTATCAATTTTAAATTAGGCTCAAATTATCTAAATAACACCATAAAAAAGATTTTGGAGCAAAAAAATGATTATGGGAAAATAACATTCGGAAATCATGAAAAAGTGAATCTGGAATACATTTCAGCTAATCCGACCGGTCCTTTTCATATCGGGCATGGTCGTTGGGCAGCTATGGGCAGTTCTTTAGCTAATTTAATGGAGTTTGCAGGGTATGATATACATCAAGAATTTTATATAAATGATGCTGGAAATCAAATCAATAATCTTGGCAAATCCCTTTGGATTAGGGTTTTACAAGAATTAGGCAAGAAAGCGGATTTCCCAAAAACTGAAGAAGAAGGGGCTAAAAATTACTATCCGGGTGAATATTTAATAGAAACTGCAAAAAAATATTTAGAAAACAATAAAGAACAAGCTGAAAAATCTTATAAACTGTTTCCTGATGCCTTAAATCCGTCCGATGAAATTATCAATGAGATGTCTGTATTCGCAAAAAAAGAAATGTTAAAAAAACAAAAGCAGTTATTAGACAACTTTAGAGTAAAATTTGATTGTTTTTACAGCGAAACTTCATTGCATGAGAGTGGAGAAGTTGAAAAAACTTTTAATTTTCTAAAAGAGCGTGGCGAAATTTACGAAAAAGATGATGCTCAATGGTTTGCATCGTCAAAATACGGTGATGATCAAGATAGAGTTATTAAAAAGTCAGACGGTTCAAATACTTATTTAACAGCGGATATAGCCTATCACCATGACAAAATAAAACGAGGATTTGACAGGTTAATTAATATTTGGGGCGCAGACCATCATGGATATGTTCCAAGGATGAAAGCAGCTTTGGCGGCTCTGGGTCATAACCCTGATCGTCTTGAAGTTTTATTAGGACAGCTTGTTAATATAATTATTGACGGTGAGCAGGTTAGAATGGGTAAAAGAAAGAAAATGCTTACTTTAGAGGAGTTAATTGAAGATGTTGGAGTTGATGCTACACGTTTTTGGATGATAATAAGAAGCATTGATACAACTTTGGATTTTGATGTTAACCTTGCAAAATCTTGTTCTGATGAAAATCCTGTTTATTATGTTCAATATGCACACGCCAGAGCATGCAGTATTCTTCGAAATGCAACTTCTGAAAGGTTTGATCAAGAAACTAAGAAAGAATTAGCGCCTTTTATCGAAAGTGAAAAGTTTAATAGTCTTATAAATTCAGAAAAATTTGATTTAAATAATTTATCTTCTTTATGGAAAAAATCAGATGAAAATGCATCAAAAGCAACAAAAACTTTAATTTTGAAATTAGAAAGTTTTGAAGATTTGATATTAAATTCAGCAAAAAACAGAGCTCCTTATATGATTGCAAGATATGTGCAGGAATTGGCAAGTGATTTTCACCATTTTTATGCATATTCCAGGGTATTGAATGTTGAAGATAATTTAATGATAGCCCGTTTATCAATTGTTCAAGCAGTTAAACAGGTTATATCAAATGCATTGAACATTCTTGGAGTATCTTCACCTGAATTTATGTAAAAATGTATAAACACTATTTGAAAATATATAAAATTTAAAATGACAAATGATAAAATTTAGTGTAAACTTTAGAAAAGTATTAACTAAAGGAATTAAGAGCAGATGAGCACAAGTTTAATATGTCCTATGATGAGCGCAGGTAAAGACATACCTGTTATATGTGATGAAGAGCATTGCGCCTGATATATAAAAAGTTACAAAACTTGTGCAATATATTTGCTGGCACACAATGCGGCTTTAGATGTTAAGAAAAAACAAGCTGATATGAAAGTTGTTGATTAATTTAAGCTGACTTAGAGAACAGAAAAATCTTAAAAAGTTAAAATCTACGTATTGACAACTTAATTTAAAAAGGATGTAGAGAATGAAAAAGAAAATAAGAAAGTCTGGCTTTACTTTAGCTGAAACATTGATAGTAATTGCAATAATCGGAATAATAGCTTCAATAGTTACTCCGATGTTGTTTGGCACAACAAGCGATGCTGAATTAAAAGCCGCATGGAAAAAGTCTTATAGTGATTTATCACAAGCAGCACAACTTATTGCTGTTGATAATGGCGGTACTTTAGCAGGAGCTTTTCCGGGAGATTATGCCGGAACTGAAGATTTAAAAAATGCTTTTGCATCAAAATTAAACATAATAAAAGATTGCTCCGGACCTTCCGGTTATGGTGGAACCGGATCTGGCGCAAGTGCCGAAGGCTGTTGGCATAATGGTGCTAATAGTTGGTATTACTTAAAAGGAACAGGCATAGGTAGCCAAACTAACCCTGGTTTAATATTAAATAATGGCAGCTTAACTAGATTTAGCCTCAATAAATCAGATTGTAGCCAAGAAAACGGCAGCTACGATGCTTGTGGTTATATAACCATAGATGTAAATGGTTTCAAAAAACCAAATACCTATGGAAAAGATATATTCGAAGTAAGTATAACCTCAAATGTATTAATACCATATGGAGCAAGAGAATACTATGATCCATCAACAACCTGCATAGAAGGCTCAACAGCGTCTACTAATAATGGTTTGGGCTG
>JAQUYY010000207.1 GCA_028691575.1 Candidatus Gastranaerophilales bacterium | reverse complement strand
TCAACACCTATTTTTTTTAATTGTAAAATTACTTGCTGAACAACTTCTTTTACTTGCGCAACAGTTTTTGTTCCAGTACAAACCAAATTTCCAGATGAAAAAACTAAAACTGCACTCTTTGGTTCTTTAATTCTTAATACAAGACCAGGAAAAGTATCTGGATTATATTCGGTATTAGACTGAGTTCTTGCAAGTTTTGTCAAACTTACATCTTTTTCCAAAGAAGTAGTAGCCACAATATTCTGCACCTTCAATGTCGTATCTCTCTTTTCTACATCTTTTGAGGCAACCATTGATTTAGCAAACTCAATTTCCTTTATAAATGCTTTGTTAAATTTTCAACAAGAATTCCGGGATTTTATCTTTTGCTTTTTCACGTCTTTTTTGATGTTCAGACAAAAAGTTATTAATTTTTTCAATTGTATATTTCTTCATATCTCCAGTTAACATCTTCCCAGAAGAATAATCTTTTTCAATTTCATTTAATTTTTTGTCTGATTCTTCAAATAAATATTTTAAATATTGGAAAGGCACATCCACTGTACAATCTCCACCACGTTTTCTATGTTCTTCAACCGTTGCTTGACCACCAGAAAACGCATATTTATTTATTTTATTTTTTACGTCTGCTGGACTATCTGTAGATAAAATTCCTTTAATAGATTCAGAACTACTCATTTTTCCCTCGCTACCAGTTAATGGAGGCAGAAAAGAACATTGTATACTTGCGGGTTTATAATATCCCAACTTAGGTAAAATATCTCTTGTTAATCTAAAATGAGGATCTTGGTCCACTGCATGAGGAATAATGCAAGGAATTTCTTTGCCTTTTAGAACGGGAGGTAAAAACGCTGGAACTGCCTGCATTGAGGTATAAAAAATCTGCCCTAAATTAGATTGCTCGTTTAATCCAAAAGAAGATTTAACCATTGAAAAAGTTATTTTTTTGGCAACCTTGCAAGCTTCTCCATACATTAAATTCGCATTTTTTGTATCAACCAGAAAATGTGTTTTCTTTGAATCAAAACCTAAAGCAATAACATCTAGCATATTTTCAAACAAATATTTTTGAGCTTGTTCGTAACTCAAACCTTGCTTGAACAAAAATTTCTCTTCATCAGGAAACTGAAACCATAACTCTACACCAAATTTGTCTTGCAACCACTTTGTAAAAATCCAAGGAAGAAGGTGCCCAAGATGAACTGGACCGGAAGGAGACCTTCCCGTATAGAGGAAAAACTTATTTCCCTTATCATATTCATCCAAAAGCCATTTTAAATCTCTATGTGCAAAAAAAATCTTTCTTCTAAGCATAAAATGCAATTCTCCTGCATGCTTTCTTATTCGTTCCAATAATTTTTCATCTATTTTGGAGACTCCAAATTCCTTAACAAGCCTATCATAATCTACGTTTCCAGAAACTTCCCAAGGAGTAACCACAGATTTAGCCATAGACAGATAAAAAGAAAGATATTTATAAATTCTTCCAAAAATAAAGGAAATTCACGAGAAAGTTTATAAAGAATAGTCCATTCTTTTTAGCAACGAGAAAACAAGATGGAAAAGGGAAAAATTTTATCATTAATGGTTCTAAGTTTATTGATTTCTGTAGTCTCTGCCCAACTGACAATAAATGAGCAGCCAAAAGATGTTTACAACATGGGAGACGTTCTTTCAATACCCGTAACAATAAACGCTTTGACAAATACTTACGGATTTTTTCAAATGAATTTAATCTGCAATGGAAAAGAAATGAACTTTTATAAAAGTTGGATTTCTTTAGCCCAAAAAAGTGAAACGAAGATAACTTCTTCGGTTCAGCTAGTAGAAGAAATGCTTGATGGCTCAAAAGGAACTTGTAAGGTAGAAGTTAGCTTGCTTAAAGAATCTTCTTCAACAAACGAATTTATTATTTCTGACTTAATTGATGTGAAGGCAAGCTTAAACAAAAATAAATTTAATCCGGAAGAAGAGATTTCAATAAAGGGGTATGCTACCAAAGAATCCGGAAGTCAACTTGATGGATTTGCAGAGATTGCTATTTCTAAAGAAGAATCTAATAAATTAAATCAAATAGAAGCAATAACAAATGGGGAATTTTCTTCAAAGATAAAGATACCCAAAACAATGGAGGCTGGAAATTATTTAGTTACTATCACCGCCTATGAAAAAGATTTGGAGAATAGAATAACCAACAAAGGTTCTGTAAATTATGAGATAACAATTTCTCAAATACCCACTAACTTGGAGATAGTTTTAAAGCAAAAAGAAGTAAATCCTGGAGAAACTTTTAGAATAAAAGCAATTCTTCACGACCAAACTGGAGAAAAAATAAAAGATATGGTTGTAATAAGTATAAAAGACGAAGACAATACAATTTTAGAACAGATAGAAAAAGAGACAGATATCTTCGTTGAATACAAAATAAAAGAGGGGCAACTTCCAAGTGAATGGAAAATCGTAGCTGTTTCAAATCAAATAACAAAAGAAGATACCTTTAGAATAAAAGAACAATCAAACATAAGTTTGGAAATAATTAACCGAACAATAATTTTGACTAATACTGGAAATGTGGTTTATAACAAAACAGTTTTTGTAAAAATAGGGGAGAAACAATTGGAAATAAACGCAAATATCGATATAGGAGAATCAAAAGAGTATTATCTTACTGCGCCAAACGGAGAATATCAAGTTGAGGTTCTCTCTTCAGAGGGTGAAGAAACTAAAAAAATGGTTATTTTAACAGGAAATGCAATATCTGTAAAAGAAGTTTCAGAGAATGCGATGGAATTAGCAAGGCATATGTTTGTATGGATGTTTATAATAATAGTGCTAGGATTTGTCGCTTTTTTTCTATTCAAAAAGATAAGCAAAAAAAGTTTTTTTGGATTCATTCCCAAGGAAAAAAATAAATCAGTGCATTCAGAAGAAAAAGTTTTCTCTCAAAGAAGTGCATTAGTTTCACCAAAGAATAAAGCACATTTTCTACCTTCAATTCAAGGAACACAACAACCCTCCAGCGTTGTTTGTATAAAGATAAAAAATCATTCAGAGATTATTTCAAATAAGAATAATTCAAAAGAAACGCTTCAAAAGATAGTCGAAATGGCTGAGAATGCAAAAGCTTCTGTATATGAAAACAATGAATGCATATTCTTTTTATTTGTTCCTTCCATAACCAAAACTTCTCAAAGTGAAATAACTGCGGCAGATTTAGCACAGAGTGCAAAAAAGATATTAGATGATTATAATAGATTATTCAAACAAAAGATAAAATATGGCATTTCTGTAGAATATGGGGAAGTGGTAGCAAAAAAAACAGGAGAGGCTATTAGTTTCATGGGATTAGGGCAGTTCATGGTAAATGCGAGAAAACTTGCATCCATTTCCCAAGAAGAAGTTTGTGTAGGAGAAAAAATGAAAGAAAAAATACAATCGAGTGCAAAATTAGAAAAACATTCTTCTGAAAGAGGTTCTTACTATACTATAAAAGAATTAAGGGACAAGGAAAAACACAAAACCTTCTTGAGTTCTTTCGTTAAAAGATACGAACGGGACAATAAAAAACCAGAAGAGTCAAAAAAAGAAAAAGTTGAGGAGGAAAAACCTCAGGAAGACGAAGATTTTGACTTGAATTCAATCTAGATTTTATATTCTTCAAAAAGTTTTCTCTTATTCGAAGAACCCTCACTTGAATATGCTTGAATAAGATTATTTGCTTTCTTTTTGGTTGATTCTTTAATTTTTCCAA
>JAQUYY010000206.1 GCA_028691575.1 Candidatus Gastranaerophilales bacterium | reverse complement strand
ATTGTATAAAATTTTCTTTTACTAAATTACCTTTTATTTCTTCTATAAATTCTTTAACTATTAATTCTTTTGCTATCTGCTTAGAATTAGAATTTAAAGAAAAATATTGAGAGGTATAATTATTAATCATTGACATTATGCATTAACCTCTTTTACGTTTACAGCTTTTTTCGAATTTTTTGCAGTGGATAAATACAAATGAATATTAGCTATTAAAGCCATTGCCGCACCACCTATTATTGTGATTTTTCCAAGATGTTTTGAAGATTTTGAAAAATATTGGATTTTATTTGCAGCTTCTTCGACTGTAGTGTTAGTTATGATTCCACCATGCCAGAATGTTTTAACAGAATCAGTAAAAGGTTTGATTAAACTTGTATTTATGATTTTACCTGCTTCTTTTAAACCATTGATATTATCAATTGGAGGTTTTTCAAAAATTTGGACTGTTTTCACTGTTAATTCTCCGGCTTGTTTTAATAAGCCATTGGCACTATCGAAGAAAGTACCTGCTTGTTTTAAATTTTTAGCTTCTTTTGTTGATTTTTTCAATTCATCGATTTTTTTAATCAAATCATCGATATTTTTGATTTTTGCATCATTAAGCAATTGTTCAGGTAATTCTTTTACTGTTTTCTCAAAATACTCAGAACCAATTATTTTTTTTGATTGTTCTGCTACATTATCAACAAGTTCTTTATTAAAGCTTCTTTCAATTGTATCTGCTGTTTCTTTAATACGATTCATCAATTCATAAGTCAGTTCAACAGGTTTTTTTTCGGCTGTAAGTTGTTCAATTTTATCAACAAATGATTTTGGATGGGTTTCTTTTAAAATATTTGTTTTTTCGATTTCACCAAGAATTTCATGTACGCCAATAGACTTATCTTTAAAAGTGTACTTTTGTTCTTTTGATTTTATCATTTCGGTTATATTAGGAAGAAAGCTTCTTTTGATTTTAACAGGAGTCATATCTTGTATATCATCTATAATTTCCGAATGTTTTTTCAATTCATCTATTTTTGCAGCATTTAAAATTTTAGCAGCCTTTTCAAGAGTTTTATTTGCTTGTTTTTCAATTGCTGAAATATTTGCAGCTTTTGTATTTTTAATTTTCTTAGGAATATTCCTGATGCCGTTTATCAAATTGTTGCCAAATTTTGTCATTTCTTCCTGGTTACCAATTCCAACACCAAATACAACAGCAGGTACTGCTAATAAATATTTCCATGCCGTTGATTGTTTTATTAAAGACTTAACTGTCGGTTTAACTGTAGAATCAGCATCATTTAACTGCTCATCGATTCCCAGTTTATTTGCAATAATGTCATAATTTTCGTTAACTTGATTAGGATCTTCCTGTTTGTCTTTGTACAATAAATCCCATCTTGTAAATTCATTGCTTTCATATACATTGTGGTATTCAACTTTTTTAGGAGACATTCCATCAGGGTTTTGCGCTCTTAAATCAACAATATCTCTGTAAGGATGGTTTAAGTCAACACCGGTATTTAATTTTACGGGAACGTCAATAATTTTTTTGGCAAGCGCATTCATAATATAATACATTGCTACTCCTGCACCAACCATTTTTGTTTTTGTCTTACTTCCAATAGTTGCTTTCGTATTAAAGCCGGGATTGCCCAAGGCAAACATTCCCGTTAAAACAGCACCGCCGGTGTAATATGCAATATTGCCTAATTTTAAAAATTCATAAAAATTTGCATCAGGATCGCCTTTTAAGCCTCTATATGCATATTGAGGTATATTTAAGGCATTTTCAACATGTATTTTCATTTTTGTTGAAAAGTTTGAAGGTAAAATTTTATCGTGAACTTTTTTTATTTCGTCTTCTTTTAGCAATACTGGGGCATCAATAACACCTGAAACATTTGTTCTGTGAGTTTGCTGCACATCAAGAGCTATATTCGCAGGCTTATTTTCTTGAGCAGAGGCATTATTATCTTTTTTCTGAGCCAACTGCTGCATTGTTCTGTTAAATAAAGGATTTTGCAAAGTATTGGATTGCATAAAACCTCCCCGAGTGAAACCACACTTTTATAAGGTATAAAAAAAATTATAGTTGCTACTTTTAAATTGCTATGTTACATTTTTTTACAATGTAAAACAATTTTACAATAAATAAAAGTATTAAATTTTTTGGCGAACGTGGAATTATTTTATATTTATTTCAATTTCAAAGGTTCTATTCCAGGGAAATGAAAGTTTGATTTTATTTAAATTAATATCCAAATTCTTTGAAATTTTTGATAAATAGGGCATTATAGATAAGGTTAAATTGTTTTCGTCAATTAAATCTGAAGATAATGCCCGAATTTTTTGCCGTACTATAGTTTGATAAGCCCAATCATCGGCAAGTCGGATAAAAACCACTTTCTGAAAAGCTTTTTGATTAAAAGTATTGTTTTTTTGAGCAATATATTTAATCATTCCCATGCAAATCACGCTTCCTAAAGTGTTGCTGGTTGTATTCCAGCCTGCATAGCCGTAAAAGTGCTTTAATTTAATGTTTTCTAAGATGATATTTTCTACAAAAACATCATCTCCTCCGTTTGCATTTGCAATATCCGCAAATATAAACGGCTTATTTAATTGTTGAAGCAGTTTTTCGGTGTTTTGTAAAGTTTTTTCTGTTGTTTTTTCACTATGAATATTCATTGCATGGTCATTTTGCTCAAAATTTGGCGTATGTACAATAATACACATATCTGCATCATCCTGATTTTTAGCTAAAATTCCGCCATTTAACTCAATTTGATTTTTTACGGAATTTTCAATTGATTTATCTTCATAGCGAGAAATTATATTTTTTCCGTTTTCTGTCGTATAAATCGGATAAATTTTTATTTTTTTATTTTTAATTTCTGTTATTGCTTTAGACATTAAAGATAAAGGGATTTCATCCATGCCGGTTTTTACTTGACCGTTTAAGTTTGTTACTAAATTTTCAAGTTCATCTGCTTCTTGAATATTAATGCCAAATTCGCCGGTATCATCTTGACAAAATACAATAAAATCAATAATCCCCTCTTTTAACCAGCCTATATAGCTTTTATTGATTTCAAAATTTCTTTTTCTGGTCTCTAAATAATCATTTAGAATTTCCTTTGGAATTATAGTTTTTAATTCGCTCACTTTATCAGTATCACCTTTATGCAGTAAATATGAATATTGATAGATCAGCTCTCCAAACCTGTTCCAGTATTCTTTTTCTTCTTCGTTGATATTATTATTGGAAATTCTCATTATGCTGCTCAGGCAGTAAATTTTAGTATCATTTTTAATTGATTTAAAAATCTGTTTAAGTCTGTCTAGTCTTGAATTTATTTCCTCTATTGTAAATTTTTCGCGTCTTGATTGAATCAACCCTCCGTAAATTATTGTATCGAGGCTAATTATGCAGGCATGCAGGGGATTTTCTTTTATATTTTTTTCTAACCGGTTTAATATATTATCAAAATCCGAACGTTTGGTTAAATCGCCCAAATACTCTCTTGGCGGTATAATCAAGTTTACAGTATTATTAATTTCAGCTAACTGCAAAGGTAGTTGATAACAAACAGGTCTATTATCAATAGGAATTAATAAAATATTATTCTTTTTCTCTTTGCGCATCAACCGCATTTAAATTCCTCAACATAACAGGAGTTCTACTTGAGTATTGAAACTCAAGATTATTTATTTGTGAATCTTCATCTTCACTAATAACATTGTTCATATCTTGCATAGTTCCCATTAATTCAGGAGAAACTCCCGGTATAGCACTAAAGCC
>JAQUYY010000009.1:11545-18064 GCA_028691575.1 Candidatus Gastranaerophilales bacterium | reverse complement strand
GATCAGATAGGTGCAATTGTAATTGCCACAACAAGACCTGAAACAATGTTTGGTGATGTTGCAATTGCAGTAAACCCAAAAGACTACAAATACAAAGAATTAATCGGCAAAACAGTTGTTATTCCTCTAAGCGGTAAGGAAATTCCTATAATTGCAGATGAATATGTTGATATGGAATTTGGTACAGGAGCCTTAAAAATTACTCCCGCTCACGATCCTAACGATTATGAAGTCGGGAAACGTCATAATCTTAGCCCTGTATGGATTATGGACAAAAAAGGATGCATGTCTGATAACGAAAACGTACCTTACGAAATAAGAGGTTTAGATAGGTATGAAGCCAGGAAAAAAACTGTTAAAATGCTTGATACTTCAGGACAACTTATTCGGGTTCTCCCCCATGAGCATAACGTAGGGCATTGTCAACGTTGTAATACAACAATAGAACCATATCTTTCCGAACAATGGTTTGTAAAAATGAAACCACTTTCTGAAAAACCGATTAAAGCTGTTGAAATAGGGGAATTAAACTTTATTCCTGACAGGTGGACAAAAATATATCTTGACTGGATGGAAAACATCAGAGATTGGTGCATTTCAAGACAATTATGGTGGGGGCATAGAATCCCTGCATATTACTGCAATAATTGTAAAAAAATGATTGTAAGCATTGATGAGCCCAAAAAATGCACAGAATGTGATCATACAGAATTTACTCAAGATAATGATGTCCTTGACACCTGGTTTTCATCAGGTTTATGGCCATTTTCTACAATGGGTTGGCCTGATAAAGAAAGCAAAGATTTTAAAAAATATTATCCAACAAATACACTTGTAACCGGTTTTGATATTATTTTCTTTTGGGTTGCAAGAATGGTGACAATGGGATATGAGTTTACCAACCAATCACCGTTCAAAAACGTCTATATTCATGGCTTAATCCGTGATGAACAAGGTCAAAAAATGAGCAAATCAAGAGGAAATACTATTGATCCTGTTACTATCATCGACAAATACGGCTCCGATGCTCTAAGGTTTACTTTGACAAACCTTGTAACCTTTGGCGGGCAAGATATTAAGGTGTCTGATGAAAGATTTGAATATGGCAGAAACTTTGCCAACAAAATTTGGAATGCGTCAAGATTTGTCCTTATGAACCTTGATGGAGTTGATGAAAATGAAATTGATATACAAAATTTAACCATCGCAGATAAATGGATTTTGCATAAATTGAATGAAACATCAAAAGAAATTAATGAAAATATTAAAAACTTCCGTATCGGCGAAACCGCCCATATTTTATATGATTTTTTCAGAAACACTTATTGCGACTGGTATGTAGAAATTGCAAAAATTCAACTTCGTAATGAAAATCAAAAACTCAATACTCAAAGAGTTTTAAGATACGTTCTTGAAAGAACTTTAAGGCTTCTTCATCCGATTATGCCCCATATTACAGAAAAAATTTGGCAATTGATTCCTTTTGATACCTATAAAGATGCTCAAAAATCAATTATGTCAGCAAAATTTCCTATATATGATGAAAAATTTGTTAACAAAGAAGCTGAAAACCAAATGAATTTAGTAATAGATACTGTAAGAAGCATCAGAAACATTCGCCAATCATTAAATATTCCTGTTTCAAGTTTTGTTAATCTTCAAATAAATCCGTCAAACATTGAAAAAAAGGTTTTTGAAAATACACTTTCTTATATTGAAGCTATTGCAAGAGTTCAGAAAACAGAAATTAAAGACTCAATTACAGCACAAATTCAACAACAATCAGCAACAGCGGTTGTCGGAAATTCAAAAATAATCATTCCCTTGGCAGGTTTGATTGATATTGATAAAGAACTTCAACGTCAAAATAAAAAACTTGAAACTCTTGAAAAAGAACGAGAAGGTCTGGAAGTAAGATTAAACAACGGACGTTTCCTTGAAAGTGCCCCAAAAGAAGTTATTGTCCAATCTAAAGAAAGGATTAAAGAAATCAATATTCAATTAAACGCAATAAAAGACTTGGTTGGCTCTTTAATTTAAATTTTTTATATTATATAAATTATACAAAAACTACTTTATCGGTCATTTCTTGAATAACAGAAAAATACTTTTGGGCAGAGTTTTTCCAGCTGAATTTTTGCGCCTGAGAAAAAGGTTTGTTTTGCCAATTTTTTTCTAAAGCATTTTTTAATGTATTAGCATACTCATCAACATTTTTTACATTGCACAAAATCCCGCCATTACCGATAATCAGTTGTCTATCAACATCGTTAGGCGCAACAACAGGTTTATTACAGGCCATAGCTTCTAAATAAACAAGTCCGAAAGGCTCATTTTCAGAAGGCAAAGTAAATACATCACAAACCTTATAATAGGAAGGCATTTGCAAATATGAAACTTTTTTCAACTTAAAACGTTTTTTTCCAAGTTTTTCAATCCCTAAATTTTCCAATTTTTCAATATTGTTTCCGTCCGATAATAACAAAAGACTTCCGCAATCAAGCCTTGAAACAGCTTCTATAACAAGTTCTAAGCGTTTATTTTCGTAATATCTTCCCGTTGCTAAAAATATAGGCTTTTGCAAATCAATTTCTACAGGTACAATATCAGGGTTAAACCGTTCTAAATTCACTCCATTTGGAATATATTCAACATCAATGTAGTTATAATGTTTTCTAACATAGTATTTCAATTCTTGAGATAATGTTATGTATTTATCAGGGTAAAATTTCAAATTTCTATCTAAAATTTTGCCTCCATCCATAAAACCGCAATGTTCGGTAAAAAGAATTGGCGTTTTTTTAATTTTTCGAGCAATCGATGCCGTTAAAAGTCCTCCCCAATCATTGTTCGGGTAAATTATATCGTAATCA
The DNA here is from genome assembly GCA_028691575.1 of Candidatus Gastranaerophilales bacterium. Lineage (GTDB taxonomy): Bacteria > Cyanobacteriota > Vampirovibrionia > Gastranaerophilales > JAQUYY01 > JAQUYY01. The sequence goes on along the minus strand of JAQUYY010000009.1, from coordinate 15,191 downwards.
TTTGTTAAAAGATTATATAAAACAGGGAAAAAAGAGGTCAAATGCTCAATTACAATGTCGGGAGAATTGGAATATTTTCTAAGAACATTTAAAAACAAGCCATAAATAAATTTTCCATGCTTAGGATAGGTCCTACGAATAATTGACTTTACAGGTTTGCAGAATTTTGAATATTCGTCAAAATTTTTACCCGATGATAATATTTTTATTTCACATTTATCTTTTAATTCGTTGACTAATTCTTTTACAAAAACCTGCGAACCGCCAAGTGATGCGCCAAATGCCGGATGAATTATTGCTATTTTGGGTTTTTTATTAAATTTCTGCATTTTGCGGTTCTTTTTTGTTTAAAAATTTTGATGCATTTTCAATAATAAAATCAAAAGTATTTGAAAAGAAAAGTTTTATAAAAGCAAAATATATTAACCCTCCTAAAGAGTACAGCCAAAGCATTTTATACGCATCTGACAATTTTGCTAAATCTGTTGAGGTTTTCAGGTAATACAAAATTATTCCCGATAAAATCGCACATATAAAGGCAGGTTTGACGGTATTTAGAACCTCTAACATAGACCATTTCATAATTTTGGTAATTATAGTCATATAAATGATTGTTCCTAAAATGCCAATAAACGCAACAGCTATGGCAATTCCCAATATATTACTGAGTTTATAGCCTAAAAAAATAAATCCGATATACAAAGGAGCATAAATCATATTCCACCTTAAAACCACATCAGGACGACCGATTGCCTGCAAAATAGGGTTGCAGCACTGCATTATTGCTCTAAAAGAAGAAAATAAAACTAAGATTTGAAATAAAAATACAGAACTCAACCATTTTTGACCATAGACAAAAGTTATAAATTCTTTTCCCATGATAATTTGAAAAATACCATACGGAACAGCAAAAAGAGCTATCATTTTTATTGTTTTAAACGCCACATTTTTAAGTTTATCGGGATGATTTTGAAGTCTTGAATAAGTCGGGAAAAATATCATCGCAAGAGGCAAAGTAATATTATTTACTATCATCATACTTTTTTCGTAGGCAAAAGTAAAAAACCCCAAAGAAGTTGAACCGATTAAAATACCTACAATAATATAGCTTGAATTGTTTATCACATAATCAATAACATTACTAAAAAGCACATTTTTCCCATAAGACAGCATTTGTGCCCAATATTCAAATTTCAATTGCAATTTTGGTCGCCAATTTGTAATTTTCCAAAGACTCACTACATTTACAACTGAATGAATAATTTTTGGATAAATAAAACTCCATACGCCAAAGCCTAAAAGTGCAAAAATCACATACAAACAACTTTTTAAAATACTTAAAGAAGCCTCTAATATTGAGATTTTCTTAAATTCCAGACTTTTTATTAATACTGTTTTGTGCATTGCTCCAAAACTGCTTATAAATAAAGCAATTGCGCTAACTTGTATGATTTCCTTCAACAAGGGGGCTTTATAAAAACCTGCAATCGTAGGAGCTAACAAAATTTGTACTAAAGCAAAAAATGCCGATGAAAAAATAAATAACCAAAATCCTGCTTGCAGTCTTTCTTCCAATTTGTCCTGGAAATGAACAAAAGCTGAATTTACGCCAAGCGAAAGCATCAACCACATAATTGTATCAAAAGTTATTGCCATCGTAGCAAGACCAAAATCATCCGGAGTAAGGATTCTGGCAATAATTATACTGCTTATAAATAAAAATGATTTTTGAATTATTTGTAGTCCAAATGACCATTTTATACTTTGACGAGCTTTATCCCCGACTTGATTGACTTGCGGTATATTCATTAAATTTCTTCTTTTTATATTGTATAATTTGATTGTTGATTATCTACCTTAAAATTCGCATCAGCAGCTACAATCAAAAGGGCTAAAATCCCCCAGAATATAACATTTACGGATCTATCGTAAAATGCGTTACTGACAAAATTTTGAATTAGAGTAACCGTAATAACCGCAATTATTGAAATGCCTGCAATTTTATTCGGCAAATCGGATTTTAAAATTTGAATTCCTTTTAAAAATACAAGCAAAAATACTAAAATAAAAGGAATAAAACTGATAATACCATAGTTATAAATGGTTTCTAAATAAATATTATGAGGCGCAAAAGATTCGCCAAGAGGGACAACCAGTTGCAAAAATTCCCTAGATGCGTTTGCCCCTTCTCCTAAAAGAAAATTACCCTGAGAAATCATATTTTGCAGCATTCCCCAGATTTCAAAACGCCAAAAAAGCGATGTATTATCAGAAAATCTTTGTATAATTGTGTTTAACATTCCCGTATGACGAAAATATAGCAACAAAATCGGCGCTAAAATTGCACTTATACCGATAAATTGAATTTTTCTTTTCCATGGAAGCGCAAAAGCAATAATTCCAAAGACTAAAGCCGTATTTACAAGCGAAGTTTTACTCATCGTAGCCAAAAGAGCAATTAAATTAAGCCCGATAGTTCCCACCCAATAAATCCTCTCTTTTTTTTCCTTTGCCTGCAACAGCATAAATAGGGCAAATGCTATAAAAATAGAGATTATATAACCATATTCATTGAAGTTAAAAAATGTTCCTCTTGCCCTAAAAACTCCTTCAACTACAAATCCGCCGGTCTTGGTAATATATTGAAAAACAGCAATTAACGCAATTGTATTTAGCATATAACTTATGTATTTACAAAAATCAAAAATCTTGTGCTTGTTTTCCTGCAAATAATTACATAGAGCTAAAATTATAAAAATTGCATAAAAAGTACGGCCGAATTCTTTTAAAACTTCTATCATGCTACTGTTAACATTAAACATGCTTAATAAGACCAATCCGGAATATAGCATCATCGGTACTAAAAACTTTAAGTTTTTAGAAATTGATGAAAAGGTTTTAAAAAAAAGCCAAATAGCACACGGCATTGCTAATGTGTATAAACAACCTGTCAAAATAAATTTATTGTCTAAGGGCAAAAGCCTTGTGAAAGGGTAAATAAATAACGAAAAGAATAAAAAATATTCAGGCTTATTATACAAATATGGGACTATAACGCTCCCAACTGCAACAACCAGGGATAAAAGGAGTCCTTTTACCCCGAAAATTGTTATTGCAGCAAGGCAAATCATTGCAAAAACAGTTAAAATTATATGTGAATGAAATAATTTAGATGTTTGATTTGTTGTAAGTATACTTTGCATTTATTCTCAAGCCTTTTTATTTTGTTCATTAAACACATCTTCTTCATCAGGCATCATCCTTGAAATTATCTGTTTTATGTACTCATTTGCTGATGCAGCTTCATTTGACTGAATTTCTCTTGCGATAACGCCAAATACATTGATTTTGTTTTCAACTAAAGCTTTATATGCCTTTCTGACATTATTTCTGGTACTTTCCAATCCAACTGTAAGCACAGCCCCGTCAACATTTTGACCGATAGTAATTGCGTCAGGAACCGCCATTACCGGCGGAGCATCAATTAAAACCCAATTATAAGTTTCTTTTAATTTTTCAATAACAATGTTCATTGCAGGTGAGTTTAAATATTGATAGGGTTCTGAAAAAGTTTCAATATTTGTTAAAATACTTAATTTTGTATCAAAAGGCTTTTGCAGATAATCGGATAACAAACTCATATTAA
>JAQUYY010000009.1:0-11535 GCA_028691575.1 Candidatus Gastranaerophilales bacterium | reverse complement strand
GAAGTTATTATTTTTAAAAGTCTTGATAAACTGTATAAACTTGTATCGTTGCTGATTTTAAATTCCTGATGAATTGAAGGAGTTCTAAAATCTGCATCAATTATAGCTACCGAATATCCTGCTTTACTTAGACCTATTGCAGTATTCATCAAAATTGTAGAGCGGGTTTTTGAATATTCGGTTGATGTAAACATTAAAGTTTTCACATTATTTTGAAATCCTTTTAACCCAATATTTGCAATAGTTTTTTGATATGCCAACGAATAGAATGAGGAAACGTCATCAATTGCTAAAGAAGTTTCAGGCTCATAATAAGACTCTCTTTCTATCCAAGGAATAGCCCCTAATAGAGGAACTTTTAGCTCTTCTGAAATTTCTTCTGCACTATCATAAACATTTTTAATTAAGTATTCAATAATTGTTCCGAATATCCCTAATAAAGCTCCCAGCAAACCAAACATTAAAGCAACATGGCTTCTTGTCGGAAATGCTGCAAATTTGGCAAGTGAAGGACTGTCAATTATTCCTATATTGCTGATTATTTCAGATTCTTTTATTTGGGCTTCAATTTGTTTTGCTTTTAGGGCATTTACAACGTTTGTCCAGTTAGCCTCTTCCTGTGTTAAATTAGCTAAAGCAAGCTGTTTTTTGGGAATTTCGGCTCTTCTTCTTTGTAAGTTATTAATAACATTATTTAAAATATTGCTTTGAGCCACTAAACCACGGTATTCAGCTTCATTTGCGGATAATTCTTCTAGCATTCCTGTTCTTACGGGATCAGAAATAATAATGGGATTCACTCCTTCTTTGTTGCCAATTGTTAATTTTATTTGTTCTGCCAACTTTTCTTTAATATTAGCAATTCTTGCATCCAGGGCAATCATAGCAGGGTGGGTAGAAGCATATTTTGTACTCAAAACCGCTAATTCTTCTTGAGATTCGCCTAGTCTTCTTTGAAGAGTATTAAAATTGTCATTATGACCGATTGCAACAGAGCTAATTGCATCATCCCATTCTATACCAAGGTTTTTAGCGATTGAATTTCTTCTGTCAGCAGCTGCTGCTGCATCTGATGCTACTTCGCTATATCTGTTTTCTAATTCTGCAAGTTGTGTGACAATATTTTCTGACTCCATCATAATGTTTACGGTAGAAAAAGATTGTCTAAAATTTTTAATCTGCTCCCTTGTCACTTGAAGATTTATTTGAGCTTCATCAAACTCTTTATTTATAGAATTTTTGCTTTGTCCGATGCTTTTTTTAGCATTTTCAATATTTAAATTAATATACTCCTGCTCATAAAATTTTGCTATGTCTTGTGCTATTTGAGGAGTTTTCCAGGTTGCCGTTATCTCCAAAATGTCTGTTCCTACAGGATTATTGATAGAAATTGCATCTTGCATAAGTTTAATCCCAACAGATTCGCTATTTTTAAATTTGTATTTTTCGCTTATCTGTTCCCAAACTTTTCTTGCAAGCGATTCGGATAAAATAATTTCCATTTGTGTCAATGTAGGGTTTGCATTTTTCATCAAAGTAGAAACCGGACTTACCATGTTTAGTTCTGAAATAAAAGTTGTCGGCATGGCATCTTTTATTAAAAGTCTTGAAGTAGATTTATATAAAGGCTTAAAGACAATTAATGAGTACAAAATACCTACGACCAGCCCCGTTAGGGCGAAAACACTTATCAAATTTATATTTTTTCTAATAAGCTGAAATATTTTCTCTAAAGTCAAATTTTCCACTAGCCTTGCTCCTTATAATTATTTATTAATTAATTTTTTACTATTTTTTAAATATTAACGCCAATCGTATCTTCTGGTTGGATCAAACATTTCAGCAACACCATTATATGCATCGGAAACAGCTCTAACAGGTGTTGAAACTACGCCAAAGAAAGAAAATTTTCTTCCAAAAGTTGTTGTTTTCTTAGGTTTAACTGTAATTAAATCGTTTGGATATAGCGTAAAATCTCCTTGATTCGGATCGACAAAAATTGTGGAAATATTTCCTTGTGCAGTCATTCTATCAATCTTAACAATATCTCTATTTGCAAATTCGTTAAATCCTTCGGATGCAGCTAAAAGTGAATTGACCCCGGGATTTTTTGCATCAATATCATAAACTCCCGGACTTGTGACTTCGCCCACAATTCTTACAGGAAAAGTAGTTGGAGCAAGTGAAGAACTTGCAATTAATCTGTATTCATCATCAGGCATTTGGGCTTCTGTTTCTAAATAAGGAATATAAATACTATCGCCGGAGCTAAGATAAATATCCTGATTAACATCACCTGATTTAATTAAGTCAAACAAATTAACTTGATAAGTTTTTCCTGTCTGATGATTTGTAACCTGAATATTGCGAATATCTGCATTATGCTTGACTCCACCGGAATTTGCTATTGCACTTGCAACAGTAATCGGCGTAACGGTAGAAAAAGTTCTTCCTCTTGAATCATCAACCATAGTTTCTCTGCCCTGCTCGTATAAACCTGCACGATTTACCGCACCGTGAACATAAACTTTTGCTGTTTTAAAATTATTCATTTTTATCGAAATTTTAGGATCTAATAAATAATTTCTAAACTTACCTGTCAAAACTTCCGTTAAATCGCTGATACTTAAACCCGCAAGTTTTAATTCTCCAAAAGGCTCAATTGTTGCATAACCGTCAGGCGCAACTATTATTTCTGCTTGAGAAAATTCAGGCTCTCCGTAAACCGACATTGTAATGTTATCTCCCGGAGATAATAAATATCTGTTTTTTAAAGTATTTACCTGCCCTTTGATAATCGTATTTGAAGAAGATACTTTTTTAAATTCTTCTTTAAATTCTTCAATATCAATATTTTTTTCAATTTTTTGAGGTAATTCCTCAATATTAGTAGGGTTTTTGCTTAGAGATTCGTTAGCATAAATTTGAGTTGAACTCAATACAAGCCCCAACATCACTCCCAAAGCAATTGTTTTTGGTTTCCCCATACCTGCTCTCCTTTATATTACTACTTGTATGTTAATTATCCTGCTCCTTTGGCGAATAAAACTGCCGGAATTGTTTTAAATAAAAGTTTTATATCCCATAATAAATTCCATTTTTCTATATATTCATAGTCCATTTTTATTACTTTATTAAAATTTTTAACTTTAGCTCTTCCGCTGGTTTGCCAAACTCCTGTTAAGCCGGGCAATGTAGCAAATTTTAAAAAATGCCAATTCTCATATTTATAAAGTTCTTCCGGAATAGGAGGCCTTGGTCCGACAAGACTCATTTCTCCTTTAATTACGTTAAAAAGCTGTGGCAGCTCATCAATACTGTATTTTCTTAAAATTTTTCCAATTGTTGTAATTCTGGGATCGTCTTCGAGCTTAAACATGACATCATTGGTTTCATTTTTATCTTTTATAAGATGAAGCATTTTCTCGGCATCGGGTTTCATGCTGCGAAATTTGTACATATAAAAAGGCTTTCCGTAAATTCCTATTCTTCTTTGTTTAAAAAATACAGGACCTTTTGAATCAAGTTTGACCAAAATAGCAATTAAAAGCAGGAACGGAGAAATTAAAATAGTGCCAATAATGCTTCCGGCATAATCAATAAACCTTTTTGCAACCCATTGAAAAGGATGTCTTAAATATAGATTAAAATTCCTTGCAATCCAAAAAGGATTGAATTTTAAGGGTTGTTTTTTGTTTTCTTTCTCTAATAATTTTATAGGTGATTCCATTTTTTCTAAAGTTACGCTCATTTTTTACTCCCATCTAAAATTTGTGGTCTTAGAATAAATATTTATGTAAAATCAACATAGTAGATATTCCACAAAGGTATAATTATATAGATTAAACAATCCGGTAAGTTTATAGCCGTAAAGAGGGATAACTGTGTTTAATCACTTCTGTTGTCAAAATCTTCATATTGGTCTATAAGTTCTGTTTCGGGGAATTCTCCTTCAATATTTGAAGTGTAACCATCGGATATTTCGCTGAATTTTTTACCGCAACTTTTGCAATATAAAACTATTTCACGCCGATCTACCCCAGGAGGCAAATCTTCTTCTTCATCAAAAACAAGAACTTCACATTCGACATATTTTTTTTCTTCTTCGCAGTATACCTGCTTTACAACAGTATGAGCCATTGTATTTCTCCCCTCTGCAATATGGACTCACAGGCTAGCAGATATTTTTGTTTTTTAAATTCTCTTTATGTTTAATGTTTATGTATATTAAATTAGAGACCAATGCATAACTTACAAAATTGGTTTTTTGTTGCTATGCATTGGTCGTCTTTACAAAAGTAAAAAATGTCCGGCTGCGTTGAGCCGGCGGACATTTTGACACTAGTCGTTATAAGACTTTGCATAAGGCTATTTTTGAAAAAATAGAGTTATGCATTAGTCTTAATTATTTGCCAATATTTCAAAAAAAAGGTATGGTTATTTAATGACACTAGCCGATGAAAACAGAAAGGGCAAAATGGAAAACCTAAAATTCGGAGTACATGGCGATGGACAATATAGCGGCGGTCAATTCAATGTTCTGGCAAGTTTTAATGTCGGAATTTTAAATGCTTTGAAAGAAAATTTTTTAGAAACAGATTTGGTTCAAAATTATGTTCAAAAAAATATTTTGCCAAATTTAATGATTGGGTTTAATGTTTTCGGATTCCAAATGTGGGAAACCCTTATGAATTATGGTTCTACACAATTAATGTGGAGCGTAGATTCAATTTTCTATCAAAATTTAAGTGTTATTAAAAAGTTTTATGACAATCCCAAATTCGTTGCAGCAAGTGTAACTCCGGCTGATAACGAAGCTGTTAAAAATTTCTTCCCGAATTTAAATTATATTTATTTGCCTCACGGTGTTGATGCAAATTTATGGAAATATGACCAAAATATTAAAAAAGAGCATGATATTGTTTTCATGTCGTCAATCAGGGATTTTGAAAAACAAATACAGGACTTAAAAAATCAACTTTCTCCTAATATTTATAAACTTTTTATTTCTATGTACGACTTTGCTATGGCAAATGAAAAAAAGACTTTTTGGGAAATTTTTGTATATTTTGCAGATATATATAACTTTGACAAAAAAGATTTAGAGCTGTATTCGTTCTTGTTTAATAACATTTGCTATACTGTAACTCATGCAAAACGAGTAAAATTAATTAAAAAATTAAAAGATTATAATTTAAAAGTTTATGGCTCAAAATTGTGGGAAAAATATGTTGAGGGAAATGTACAGTATATGGGAGAAGCAGAACTTTTACAATCGATTGGTATTGTTAAAAAATCAAAAATAGTACTTCATTTACATCCCCTGCAAATTGCAAAAGGTTTGCATGAAAGGGTTTTAAATGCAACTTCAGCAGGAAGTTTTGTTATATCAGATGAAAATCCTACCATAATGCAATCTTTTGGCGAAAATATGGCATATTATAACAACAATACTTTTGCAAATTTAGAAAAATCCATTCAATATTACCTTGAAAACGAAACTGAACGAGAGGAAAAAGCTCTCAAGGCAAGAAAAATAACTTTAACAAGCCATATTTGGCGAAAACGTGTTCAAGAATTGTTAAGCTTAGTCAGCTGAAAAACTGTATAAAATATTTGTTGCAAAAATATTCTAAAATTGATTTAATATAAATATTAACAAATTAAAAGGATAAAAAATGGATAAACTTGTATTCGGTACGGCCGGAATACCAATAATAACAAGCCCTAGAGATTATCAAACAGCTTTTGATGTTTTAGAAGAGCTGAATCTTGGCGGAATGGAAGTTGAATTTGTTAGAGGAGTTAATATGAATCCTCAAACAATGACGCTGGTAAAACGGATTTCTAAAGAAAAAAATCTCGTTCTAACTGCGCATGGTCCTTATTTTATAAATTTAAATGCAGAAGAACCTGAAAAAATTGAAGCCAGCAAAAAAAGAATTTTAGATACAGCAAGGGCTGCAAATAATTTTGGCGGATACAGCATAACTTTTCATGCGGGGTTTTACTTAAAACAAGATAAAGAAACTGTTTATAGACAAATTCATTCTCAAATGGCTAAAATAATTGAAACGGCAGAAAAAGAAAGTCTGGATGTTTGGATTCGTCCCGAAACAACAGGAAAAGGCACTCAATGGGGAGATTTGGACGAAATAATAAGACTTTCAAAAGAGTTTGATAAAGTGCTTCCTTGTGTGGATTTTTCACATCTGCATGCAAGAAGTGCGGGTCAATTTAATACTTACGATGAATTTGCAAGTATTTTTGAAAAAATCGGCAATGAACTTGGTGATTATGCGCTAAAAAATTTCCATGCTCATATTGCAGGAATCGAATACGGACAAAAAGGTGAAAAACGACATTTAATGCTTGGGGAATCGGATTTTAACTATAAAGATTTAATGAAAGCTTTTAAAAATTTTGACATAAAAGGTGTAATAATTTGTGAAAGTCCTAATATGGAAGAAGATGCCATGCTTTTGCAAAAAACCTTTTTAAATCTGTAAATGAATTCTATTTTTATTAAAAAATCAACCTGTCATGGCGATATACCTGAATGCGGCAGTTTTCGGTTAACGCATACTGATTTTTTAAAATCAATTCATTCTAAGACTCAATTAAATAAAACCAATAAGCCTATGCATCAATAAAACTCATCATTTTATTAATATTGCCATCACAGTTTACTAAACGGTTTTCTATAAGCTCGATTTGACTTTTGTTTAATTTGGAATTTTCATTCGCACTTGCAACCTGACCGGCAATATATTCCAATAACTTTTTGATTTCTTCTGTATTATTTTCTTTTTGGGTATTTTCTTGAAGATTATCAATTTTAGCTTCAATAACGGATAATTTACCTTCAAAATCATTGAATTTTGTATCTATTTTTTCTAGTTCCAAACTAATATTTGATTTTAATTCACCCAAATCAGAAGAAATTTCATTTGAAGTATCTGTTTTTAAATTTTGTTCAAATTGGCTCAATGAACTGCATATATTAGAAATTTCACCTTTAATTCCGACTATTTCATTATTTACATTAAAAACAACCGGCTTAATTTCTTCTACTGTTCTATTAGAATTTTCAAGCAATGAACCTGCACCTTCAATCCATTCTCCCATCTGAATTAAAACGCCTTTTAAAACTTCAGAAGTTTTATTTGTGGCAAGAGATGTTTTTGCTAAATTATCAAGTTTTTTACTTAAAATTTCTTGTTCATTTCCGATTTTTTCTAAATTTTGATTTTCTTCTTTTGAAATTAAAATCTTATTTGTTTTGGCACTAATACTTGAAAGATTTGAATCTAAATCCTGGAATCTGTCGATAATTAATGCAAAATCTTTTTTTAAACTTTCAAAATTGTTTGAAACAGCTTCATATCTTTGAGCAGAAGTGCCTGACTTGCCTGCCATATCTTCAGTTAGAATATAAACGCTGTTTGTAACGTTTTCCAGCTTTTCTTTTATATCATCATGCCCATCTGCAACATTATTAACACTTTCTGTCAATGTTTCCAAATTATGATTTGCAAGATCAAGATCAAGTTCTAATTTATCCGTTTTACTGCTGACAATTTCATTTTGTTCAAGAACATCTTCCATTTTTTTGCCAAATGAATCAATTGAAACACCTAAATTATCCAGCTCAGCAACAACATCGGTTATTCTGCTTTTTAAACCTTCTTCATTATCCTGATTAATCTTAAAACTTTCTTGCAAATTATTGATATTTTTCAAGGCGTTGTTTATTTCTTCTCTAATTTTTTGCTGCTCGGGAGCAATTATGCCTATATTTTCCTGAATACTTATAAGTTTTGTATCCGTATTTATCAAACTTTCAACAACTTGAGCAGAATTTTGAGTAAAATTAGAAGTTATTGTCTGCAATTTACCGACATTACCTTTAATGAACTCTGAAGATTGTCTAAAATCTTGTATCAATTCAGGAATAGTTACCTTGGTTGATCTTTTTGTATCTTCAATCAAGTCTTCCAAATGTCGTATAGCATACGGCAAATCTGAAATATTGCCGTTTATCGTTTCTGATAAACTTTTTAACTGATTTAAAACATCTTCTCTTGAAAGTTCCGTCAGGGTTTCTATAGAAACTCTTAAATTCGATAATTCAATTTTTGAGCTGTCAATTTTTTGAGAAGTTTCACCTGCTTTTTCTTCTAATTCGGAATTTAGCGACTTTAATCCTTCATAAATCAGGTTAAAATTGTCATTTACCGTTTTATTATTCTCAACATCTGATTCTTCTAAGTAAGATTTAAGCTCGTTATCCGATTGTTCAAGATATAACCTGATTTCATCAAATTTATTGTTTATATGTTCGTTATTTAAATCATTAATTTCTTCTAAATTATTTTTTAATTGAGCAAAATTACTTCCAATATTTTGAAGCTGTACTTGTAATTCCTGATTGTTAACAACATCAAGATTAGCAACAAATGCTTTGATTTCATCAAATTTATTGTTTAAATCTTCATCATTAGATATATTTATGGTTTGAACAGCATTTTTTAAATCGTCAAACTTACTGTAAATTGCTTCATTATTCTCTAATTCAAGACCATACAGCTTATTTTGCAAATCTTCAAATTTTACAGTTAAATCTTGATTATTAGCGATTTCTAAATTAGAAATACTTTTTTTAATTTCTTCAAATTTGCCATAAAGCTCTTCTTTATTTTCTGATTCAAAAAAATTATCAAGTTTATTTTGCAAACCCTTGAATTTCGCATTTAACTCCTCATTGTTTTGTAATTCTAAATTGGAGATATAATGCTTGATTATTTCTAATTTACCGTAAAGATCTTCGTTATTAGCTAATTCAAGACTGTAAAGATTATTTTGTAAACCCTCAAATTTTGCATTTAATTCATCGTTATTTTCTGATTGAAGAAGATTATCAAGTTTATTTTGCAAATCTTCAAATTTTATATTCAATTCTTCATTATTTTGTATTTCTAAGCCGGAAATATTGTTTTTAATTTCTTCAAATTTTACAGTTAAATCTTGATTATTAGCGATTTCTAATTGAGATACAGTATTTTCCAAATTATTGAAATACAAAGAAATACTTTCATTTAAGAATGTTTTTAAATCAAGAACTTTTTGATTAAAATTTTGAAGAGACTGACTTTCGTTTTCTTCTGTAGATTCAATTATGTTTTTAATTTCATCAAATTTAGTTCTTAATTTGTCTTCTGTTGCAAGCCTAAAATTATTTATTGCTTCTTTAATTTCATAATTTTGATTAGAAACATTGTCAATATCTTGTTTTAAATTGTTAATATTATTTTTTAATCCGTTTTCAACAGAGCATAGGGCATCATTATTTGCAAATTGAAAAGTATTAATAATAGTTTTTAATTCTTCAAAATTACTGCCTAAATTACTTTGATTTGATTGCTCAAAATTATTTATTTTTTCTTTTAATTCATCTATTTGCTGACAAAAAACTGCTTTTTCAATAGCATCAATCGAAGCTATTGATTTTCTTAATTCTTTAAAATTAGCTTTTAAAGTTTCATTGTTATCTAAAGTTAAATCTTCTAAAGAACTTTTTAAGCTTTTAGCCAAATTTTCGGCATTTAAGCCGTCTAAAATTTCATTTAATTCATTAGAATTATTTATATTTAAGTTGTTTATATATTCTTTTATTTCTTCTTTATTTTCAATATTGGCTTGATTTAAGCTGTTTATTATTGATTTTATATTTTCATTATTATTATTATTATTACTAACTAAATTTAAGATAATCTCTTTTAATTCATTGTTGTTCTTATTATTTAAACCAAGCGCATTAATGACTTCTTTTAACTCATTTCCGCTGTTTGAATTAAGCGTTGCAATTATTTCTTTTGAGCTTTTTTCAATTTTTTGGTTGATTGAATCAATATCAATGTCTGAATTAGCTTCACTTTTAAACTCAAGAACTTCTAAAATAGCCTTTAATTGACTAATTTGATTTGATAAATCTTCAAAACTTTCAGAATAATCATTCGGCAGAGGAATTTCTATATTGTCAAAAGTTACTTTTAGTAAATTGATTTTTTCATCTAAAGTATCTCTTAAAGCCTCTAATGGGAGGTTTTGAGAAAAATTTTCTTCCAAAAGTTCTCTAATATCAGCTTTTATGTTAATTTCAGCAAATTTTTCGTCAAAAAATTCTTTAATATCAGCTTTTGTATTAATTTGAGAAAATTTTTCTTCTAAAAGTGTTTCTATACTTTCATTAGCGTTAATTTGTGCAACTTTTTCCGCCAAATTCTCGAGTTTTTCTGACATTTCCAAAATTGTACTTTGCAAATTATCACTGCTTGAATTTCCTGAAAAATCACTGATTGTTTGGCTTATTACACTTATTTTCCCTTCTAATGAAGCAATTGCGTTTTTAAGCTCATTCGATTCTTTTGTGCTTACATACTCGATATGAGTAATTAAATTATCATAATTTCCTTTAACAGCCTTGATATCACCTTTAAAACCATCTAACAATTCAAAAATATAAGCCTTAATGTCTTCCGTTTCTTCTACAAAAGAAATCGTATCAAAGAACTGAACCATTTGAAGAGCAAGTTTTTCTTGCAACGAATTCAATTCCTCTTTTATTTCATTTTTGTTTTGAGAAAGAGGCACAACAACCTGTTCTGATACATTTGAGATTTTTTCATTAATTTCTTTGTACTTAAAATCAAGCACAGAAATAGATGACATAACTGCATTTATACTTGTGTCAATCGCATCAATACTAGACTTAACGTTATTAATAAAATTTTCCGGAGAAACCTCTTCTTTATTGGAAATTTTTTCTGCCAACTCTTTGGTTAATTGCTCCATCGAATCAATTTTTGTTTTAATCGTTTTTTGAGCTTTTTGCGAATCATTTTTGAATTCTGATATAAACTCATTTATACTTTGTATAGAACCTTCCAATTTTGTTTTAATTTCAATTAAAATTTCATCATTATTTTCACTTTTAGATGCTTTTGCAAGATTTTTCACAAGATTTGTCACATCTTCAAGTTTTTTTGAAGACTCTACAATATGTTCTTCAATATTTATAAGTTTTTGCCCGTTTTCCATAAAGACAATATCTCCACCCGTTTTGTTTATAAAAAAGTCTAGCTTAGTACATTCTATCAGAATTTGAATATTAAGGGTAATTTGCTAACTATTGTTAAGCAATAATCCTTTAAATGATGTAGTCTAATTTTAACAGAAAAATATCAATTAAAATGTTTTTTATAATCAAAAGCTTGCAATTATAAGTGGTTATTAGATTTTACCGGTAATTTTTGTCCGTTTTTATAAATTTAAATTAAATATTTAAAATCAAAGACAATTCAATAAAACATATCTGTTGTTAAGAAACGTTAAGATGGTATATACTTAATATAGCAATTTTTAATAACATATTGTTTTTAATAAGGTATGAGAGAGAAACAAAAAATTAGAGAGAGAAATTAAATTTACCCACACACACTTACTTCATACTTACTTCACACTTTACTTCTTACC
>JAQUYY010000205.1 GCA_028691575.1 Candidatus Gastranaerophilales bacterium | reverse complement strand
CTGTAATAGAAGCTTTTTGCCATGGAAAACCCGTTATAGGAAGTAACCTTGGCGGAATTGCAGAAATCATCGATGAAAATATTAATGGAATCAAATTTGAAGCAGGAAATTATTCCCAATTAACATTAAAAATAAAAAATTTATCAAGTGAAAATACAGTTAAAATGGGAAAAAATGCTCGATTAAAAGCCGAAAAACAATATAATTCAACTTTACATTATGAAAAGTTAATTAACATCTATAAATTTATGACTGAAACCTATTAAAAATCTTATTGTCAAGCCTCTATCACAAGTAATAATACGGTTGAGGCTACTCTGTAAAATTTTTATATGAATAATATTTTTTTTGCTATAATAATTAAAAATTAATTTGTAATAAGGTGGCAAAAATGAATAAAATTTCTAAATTTTTATTTTTATGTTTGATAATTATTATCGGCTCATTTTCTTTTGCTTTTGCAGATGATGAACAATTACAATTACAAATACAAAAAATTAAAGCTCAGCATCTTGATAAAGAAACTGAACTTTATAAAATTGCACATATAGAGATGGACAATGATTCTTATAAAGTCTATCGAACCGCAGAAAGACTAATTCGGGCAAATAATTTGTCAGAATATCCATGGACATTTATTATTAAATATGAAGATGACTATGCCATTGATGCAAGCACAACCCAAGGAAATTTAATCAATATAAACTATGGACTGGTAAAAACTTTTAGTGACGATATTTCAATGTTGGCATTTGTTTTGGCACATGAAATGGCTCATGAAGAATTAAAGCATATTGCAAAAAATCAGAGAAAATTAGTATATTTAAAAGAACAACTAAATGAAGCCGTTAAAAGATACGAACAGCATGCTGATAATACGGTAAAAAACTATAATCTGGTGCAAAAAATTCTAGGACTTGGATTGCCATACCACACAACCGAAGATTTAGAAAATGAACGCAAAAAAGTTGAAAAATTACAAAAAGAACTGGATGAAGAATCTTATGCTACTATCAGAAAAAATGAATACGAAGCAGATAGAACTGCCCTGAAATATATGGCAAAAGCAGGTTTTGAAACTGATAAAGCCACGAATTTATTTGATTTTTTATTAAGATTTGAAAATTACGATAAAGATGAAAAAAATATTACACATCCAACGCCTCAAAATAGAATTTGGCAAATAGAAAGAGAGCTTGAGAGTCTTGATGTTGCAAAATTAAACCAAGAAGGCAATTCAAGTATAAAAAATTCAAAACCTTTAACTTATGAAATATTGACAAAATATGTATCTAGACGAATGGCTCAAAGAATTGTTGTTATAAATTCAAAATATGGAACTTCTCAAGACAAAAATGATCCTTTTGTTAAATTATTTGGCAAATAAATCTTTCTTCTTCATGTTCAATATTTATCAAGCCATGCAAATTTTTAATTGAAATTTTTCTCTTAAATTTTCTTAACATTGCTGTCAAAATCATGCAATTATTTTGAGCTAATAAACTTTATTGTTATATAAACAATTTGTTGGGATGTAATTTTTAAAATTTTTTAAGGAGGATGGTATATGTTATCAGGTATTAATTCGGGTTATACAACTTATGGTTATGGTGTAGATCCAAACGCAGCTAATTTTTACAATAATTTAAGATCTGTTCAGCAAGATATTACAACGGGTAATTCGGTTTCTGCCTTTTCAGGAACTACATCACCTGTGGGTGATTATTATGTTGCACCAACAGCAACAACAGAACCGGCTGAAGAAAAATCTTCGATAGGGGCAGGTACTATTATAGTTGGTGCAACAATTGCAACAATAGCAGGACTTGCACTTACCGGAAAACTAGGAAAAGCCGCAGAAGCAGCAAAAGGTCTATTTAAAGAAGGCTCTGCTCTTGGAAAAGCAAAAAAAGCAGTAGTAGGTGCATTTAAAGATGACGGTATTGCTAAAAAAGCGTTTGATTCAGTAACAGGATTTTTCAAAAAAACTACCAAAGAACCTCCTGCGGCCACGACTTAAATTTTAAATAAATATAAAAACTTCCGCTAATAATCAAGGCGGAAGTTTTTTGTTTATAGCCAAATTATTTGACACTAACTCTATGATTATCTATACTAAATTTTGTTATCGGTAAACAGAGGATTTTATTTTGGCAAATTTAGCAATAGTCGGCGCTCAATGGGGAGATGAAGGAAAAGCAAAAATTACGGATATTTTTGCAAAATCATCAGACATAATTATCAGGTATCAAGGTGGCTGTAATGCAGGACATACAGTTGTTGTAGACGGAATTACCCATAAATTTCATTTAATCCCCTCAGGTATTTTGTATAAAGATAAAATTTGCATAATAGGTCCGGGTACTGTCATAAATCCACCTGTTTTAACAAAAGAAATAGAAGAATTAAAAGAAAAAAATATTGATACATCAAATCTTTGTATAAGCCCGTTGGCGCATATTACAATGCCTTATCATCTGGATATTGACGGGAGCAGCGAAAAAGATCTTGGCAATAAAAAAATAGGCACAACAAAAAGAGGAATAGGCCCTACTTATACGGATAAATATAATCGCATAGGCTTTAGAATTGAAGATTTGTATGACAATGAAGCCTTAAACGATAAAATTGATACAATTTTGCCCAGAAAAAATATTGTTTTAAAAAAAGTTTACGGGCTAAAAGAATATTCAAAAGAAGAAATTTTAGAATTTTGCCAAAAATATGCAGAAATTTTAAAACCATACGTTAAAGATACCTATGAAATTATGCGAAATGCCATTAAGAACAATAAAACGATTCTATTTGAAGGTGCACAAGGTGCTATGCTTGACATTGACCATGGCACATACCCTTATGTAACAAGTTCTAACCCGATTGCAGGTGGAGCATGTGCAGGAAGCGGTGTTGGTCCGACAAATATCAATAAAGTTCCCGGGATAAGCAAGGCATATTTGACCAGAGTCGGCGAAGGTCCATTTATTACAGAAATAGAAGAAGAAAATGGACAAAAAATTCAGGAAATAGGAAAAGAATTTGGGACAACAACAGGAAGAGCAAGGCGTTGTGGCTGGTTTGATGCAATAATTGCCCGTCACAGCAGTTTAATCAACGGATTAACCAGCATGGCAATAACAAAATTAGATGTTTTTGATACTTTTGACAAAATAAAAGTTTGCACAGCCTATAAAGATAAAAGATGTGGTAAAATATACAATAACTATCCGACAAATATTTATATTCATAAGTATTTAGAACCGATTTATGAGACTTTTGACGGTTGGCATCAAGATACGACTAATGCAAAAACTTTTGAGGAACTTCCCGTTAATGCTCAAAAATACATAAAAGCATTAGAGCGAATCATTGAAACGCCAATTTCTGTAGTAAGTGTAGGTCCTGATAGAAATCAAACAATTATGATGGAAGAATTACAAGGATAAAAAATGTCTGAAGATATAATTCAAGAAAATTTAAATAAAGCAAACGAATATATACAGCAAAAAGACTATTCGTCAGCTATTGAAATATTACAAAAAATTATTAAAAAAGATTCTTTTAACTGCGAAGCATATAAAAATTTAGGATTGTGTTCTTTAAACATTGAAGATTATGATACTGCTTTTAAAATGTTTGAAAAGGCAGTCGAAATCAAGCCCGATGACGCTCTTTCAATGTTTTATATCGGCTCTATTTACCATTTAATCGGCAATCCTGAAAAAGCTATTGAAAAATTCCTTTCTTTAATTGAATTAAGACCTGATTATTATGATGCATACAAAAATATTGCTGTTTCTTATATGCAAACCTAACAATATACA
>JAQUYY010000008.1 GCA_028691575.1 Candidatus Gastranaerophilales bacterium | reverse complement strand
AATTTTCTCACTTAGATTGAATAATAACCTAAAAAGTGATACTTTAAGCTATAGAAAGCTATGGACTTATGTTGGAAATATTGTCTAATTAGGCATAACTTGGAGCGAAGCACATCCGCGTGTGCTTTTTTAATAATATGGAATTAAAAAAAGGATATTTTTATAATCATTTAACTGAATTACGGCAAGATAACGATAAGCTGAAAGCTTGCATGGAAGAAACAGTAGTTAAAATGCTGGATTCAGACACAAGCCTCAAAAAGCCTGGCATTTTGCTTGGGAAGATTCAAAGCGGAAAAACACGTGCGTTTCTTGGTGTAATTTCGCTCGCTTTTGATAATGATTACGATATTGCGATTATTTTAACAAAGGGAACCAAGGCATTAGCTGAACAAACCTATGCGAGATTAAATAGAGATTTCAAGAAATTTGTGGACGACCACAAAATGCAAATATTTGACATAATGCATGTTCCCGAAAATCTCATATCTTGGGAACTAAATCAAAAGATAGTAATGGTGGTTAAAAAAGAAAAAAACAATCTAAACAGAACCTTTCGCGCATTAATGGAAACATATCCAGACCTTAAAAACAAAAAAATTTTAATAATTGACGATGAGGCTGATCTGGCAAGCATTAGTTACCATAAGGATGGCGAAACTGGAGAAATTGAGCAAGGAACTATCGGGAAAATGATCGATGATTTGCGCACACAAGTAGCGGATTCTGATTTTTTGCAAGTAACTGCGACACCATATTCGTTATATCTACAACCAGATAGCACCTTACCAGAATCAGGATTTAATTTTTTACCAAAAAAACCAGAATTCACGGTTTTATTGCCGGTACACGATCAATATATCGGTGGAGATTTTTATTTTGAGGAAAATCTAAGTACATCAGATATCGGATATTTTATTTTTGAGGAAATACCAGTGGAGGAAATGGATGCATTAAAAAAACCAGATGGACGACGATTCACATTGGACCAGGTTCTAGATACGCATGCCATAATAATGCTTAGAAAAGCAGTAACGAATTTTGTTGTTGGAGCTTGCATTCGGCAATTACAGCAAATTTCAAATGGAGAACCAGAAACACACTATAGTTTTATTATCCATACCGAAAGAGGCAGATCTTCGCACGATTGGCAGGTGCAAGTTGTGGAAAGTATAATCACAAATTTTAAGAGAATAGCGAACGAAGACTCTGATAAATTTGAAAAGCTTATCAATGAGTCATATAGAGATCTCCAGCTCTCGATTAATGCGGGCGGGTTTTCGATACCAGCGCTTAAAGAGGTTGTTAGTAAAGTTAAGGAAGCGGCAAGAGAAGAAAGAATTTTGACTGCGAAAGTTAATTCGGAAATCGAAGTTAAGCAACTGCTCGACGAAAGCGGCCAATTAAAATTAAGAACGCCATTAAATATATTTGTAGGCGGTCAAATACTTGATCGAGGAATTACCGTTCAAAATCTAATTGGTTTTTATTATGGAAGGAATCCTAAAAAATTTCAGCAAGATACGGTATTGCAGCATTCGCGTATGTACGGAACACGCTCCAAAGAAGATCTATCGGTAACTAGGTTTTATACCACACGCAACATTTATGAAATAATGCGGCGGATAGATGAGTTTGACAATGCTCTGCGTGAAGCATTTTTGAATGGGTCTCACGACCAAGGTGTCTATTTTTTGCGCAAAGACGCAAGCAATAGGCTCGCTCCGTGCTCGCCCAATAAACTTTTACCATCAACGATTACAACGATAAGGCCATATAAAAGATTGTTACCCCTTGGCTTTCAAACTGGGTATAAAAGCAACATAAAAAGAATAGTTGAAAATCTTGATGGTAAAATTATTGGATGGCGTGAAAAATCCGCCAATAACCCAATTATGGTGTCTGTCGAAGAAGCAATTTCAGTTTTGGATGAAATAAATAAGTTATTTGTTTACGAGGACGACGGCTACGAGTGGGATTTAAAAGCACACAAGGCTAGTCTTGAGTACTTATCATTAAATTCAACCAATGCTTCAAACAAAGGTAAGGTGTTTGTAGTGATTAGAGAAAACATGGGCTTATCTCGACTAAGACCGGATGGTCGTTTTTCAAATGATCCTATTGGTGGTGGAGTCGGAGCAGCCCGCAATGAAGCGATGGATTTAGCAATAGATACGCCCGTTCTTATTTTGATACGTGAAAATGGAAAAGAAGCGGATGGTTGGAAGGATTCTCCATTTTGGTGGCCGGTTATAATGCCACAGCAGAATATTCCGATTTCGATTTTTGCTAGCGATACCACTGACCCAGAGTCTTAATATAAAATATGAAATCTCCAATATTAAATTCACCGTATTTTGAGCCAAGCCGCCATTTTAAGGCTGACGACCGAGGATTAACCGATGAGATTGTCGAAAGCCGGCGACAAAGCAGTTTTTACATCCCGGTACCGCGAGCCAAAACTAAGCAAAAAAGACTCGACTTCAATACCGCGGAAGGCGCTTTTGGGAATGAACTACAAAAGGAAAACGATTTTATCAATAAGATCAGAAAACAGATCAAAACCTGGCGAGAATCGGGTTATCAGGGCATAACTAAGACAACCCGCGATCTGCTTTCTTACTGGCGAGACGACACCAGGGAAAACAAGCTTTTCTTTTGCCAAATTGAGGCGTTAGAAACACTTATTTATGTTAACGAAGTAGCGGAAAAATCAGGTGAAAGTTGGATAGTCAATGATCTTAAGAAGGTATCAACAGAAGCAAATCCTGGTTTATACCGTTTAGCATTCAAAATGGCGACCGGTTCGGGAAAAACCGTCGTTATGGCAATGATCATTGCCTATAACACCCTTAATAAAATTCGCTATCCTCAAGATACACGCTTTACTGATGCTTTCGTAATTATTACTCCAGGAATCACGATTCGGGACCGCTTGAATGTTTTATTGCCCAATGATCCTAAAAATTACTACAAAGAAAGGGAAGTTGTGTCACATCAGGATATGGACTTACTACAACAAGCAACAATCATAATCACCAACTTCCATCAACTCGAACAAAGACAAATATCCAGATACCAAGTGGGATCGATTATAAAAGCAGCAAGGCTTTTGAAGGACGAAGCCATTAAGGAAAGCGCAAGCGCAATGGTAAACCGAGCCTTCAAAACGGTCCTTGGTAAGCCAAGGGTGATAGTTATCAATGACGAGGCGCACCATTGCTATCGCGAAAAACCAACCGACGAAAAACTTGCCGGCGACGACAGAAAAGAGGCTGAGGAAAATAACGAGGCAGCCCGCGTGTGGTTAAGTGGCTTGGAATCGTTGTCGAAAAAGATAGCCGTAAACGCAGTAATAGATCTTTCGGCAACACCATATTTTTTGCGTGGTTCGGGTTACCAGGAAGGGACTATGTTTCCTTGGACTATTTACGATTTTTCATTATTAGATGCATTGGAATGCGGCGTGGTTAAAATTCCCAGACTACCCATTGAATCAGATACGGTCTCCATGGATGATATACCGGAATTTAGGAACTTATGGTTACATGTTTCCGATGCCTTACCTAAAAAGGGCTTAAAAACCGGCGGCAAAGACTATTTGAAGGACAATGTACTACCCACAAAATTGCAGGAAGCTCTTGAATCTCTTTATGGGAACTATGAAAAGAAATATTATCAGCGCTACTTAGAGGAAAAAAAGAATAATAGCAACGTCATGCCGCCGGTAATGATCGTTGTGTGCAACAATACGGCGGTTTCCAAGTTAGTATACGACTGGATATCCGGCTACGAAAAAACGACTCCGAGCGGGAAAGTTATTATCGAAAATGGCAATTTGGAGGTTTTCAGAAATGAAGATGGTGTGCGGTTTTACGATAAACCGAATACCTTCCTCATAGATAGCCGCCAATTGGAAACAGGGGAAAAGATTGACGATAATTTCAAAAAAATCTTTGCCAGCGAAATAGAGGAATTTAAGAGAGATTACAGGAAAAAATTTCCGGGACGGGAAGACCCAACCGATGAAGAATTACTCCGGGAAGTGATGAATACTGTTGGCAAACCCGGCAAGCTTGGTGAAAACATAAAATGCGTGGTTTCCGTTTCTATGCTTACCGAAGGTTGGGATGTTAATACTGTAACCCACATTCTTGGAGTACGAGCCTTTACGACCCAGCTATTATGCGAACAGGTTGTGGGGCGGGCTTTGCGCCGCGTGGATTATAGTGTGGGCGAAAATGGTATGCTATCGGAAGAATATGCTGAAGTTTATGGGGTACCATTTAGTTTCCTAAAAGTCACCGGAACTCCAGGGACTAATCCTCCAAAAGTGATCCATCGCGTGCACTCGCTACCGGAAAGAGATCGATATGAAATAAAATTCCCGCGAGTTGAAGGCTATCGCTATGAACTAAATGAAACCAAACTATCGGCAAAATTCAGCAAAGAATCAAGGACAATTATCGAGAATGAGCCGACCGAAATTACTCTTGGCGGCGCAATTGGCAACGAAGAAAAGGAGACTCTGGAAAAAATCAAAGAGAAACGGGAAGGCGACGTCATTAATCGATTAAGGGTTGGATTATTAAAAAGGAATTATACCGATGCGGATGGAGCGACAAAATATTGGCTGGCACCGCAGTTACAGAAGATCGCGACAGAATACGTAAAAAACTATGTAGTTTTGAAGGACAGAATGGTTATTGGTTATCTTACAGTGGGAGAATATTTTTCCGGTGCGCTTACCAAAATTCAACACGCGATTGTTAAAGAAAACCTGGAAAACCAAAAGGAAAAACAGCTTTTGCCAATCTTGGCGCCATATGACACCGTTGGATCAACGCAATATGTTGATTTTCCAACCACAAAAAATGTGCGGGAAACGGTCAAGAGCCATATAAATTATGTGGTTGCCGACACCGAAGAATGGGAACAGGGTGTTGCCAAGAAATTAGAGCAGATGCCGGAAGCTTTGGCTTATGTTAAGAACCAAAATCTTGGATTTTCGGTACCATACGAACACCAAGGGGTTGCCCACCAATACATTCCGGATTTTATTGCCATAATCGAAATGCCGGACAAAAGCAAACTCAATTTGATAATTGAGGTAACCGGTAAAAAAGACGACAAAAAGCAGATGAAAATAAAAACCGCCCATGATCTTTGGGTGCCGGCAGTTAATAACTTTGGCAAATATGGCAAATGGGCGATCCTGGAAATTCAAGATATCCACGAAACCCAAAATTTGATCCGAGCCGGAATACAGCGCGGATTCGAAGGTCTAATGGCCGGTAATTTATTTAACAACAAATAACTATGGCAAGGCAAAAAAATCCAATAACAACTGCGGCAGTACCGGTTAAATCCTATAAACATGAGGGAAAGCGGGTGCGTATCCCAACTCAGGAAGAATCAATAAAGATGTCGCCGCGCGACAAAAAACCCGTAAAAAAGATGTATGACTACGATCCGTCGCTGGATCCGCAGTTAATTTGGGCTGGAAAGAAAGAACAAGGCGCGGAATTCGGCGTCGCGACTGTGCCAATATATGTCCAGGAAAAAGTGGCGCCGGAAGCAATCATAGCCCGGCTCAAATTAGGAGCCAAAGAGGATGCCCAGCAAGTTTTGTTTGGCGACACCGCCGAAACCCAATTCGGAAAAGCGGTTGATTTTTATAAGCACGAGGATAACTGGCAAAACCGGATGATCCTGGGAGATTCATTGTTGGTAATGAATAGCTTACTGGAAAAGGAAGGCATGCGCGGACGGATACAAACAATATATATCGACCCTCCATACGGCATTAAATTTGGGTCAAACTGGCAGGTCTCCACAAGAAAACGTGATGTTAAAGATAACAGAATTGAAGATTTTGTACGCCAGCCGGAACAAGTAAAAGCGTTCCGCGATACTTGGGAGCTTGGCATTCATTCATATCTTTCTTATTTACGCGACCGCTTAATAACTGCTCGCGCACTTTTAACAGAAAGCGGCTCGTGTTTTGTCCAAATAAATGACGAAAATGTCCATCTCATAAGAAATTTAATGGATGAGGTTTTTGATAGTGTAAATTTTGTCGGCCAAATTCCGTTTTCAACGACAAGCGGTTTTTCAAGTAAATACATAGATTCGGTTGTGGACTATATCGTTTGGTATGGGAAAGATATTTCAAAAACGAAATATAGACAGATATATAAAGAAAAAACATTAGGCGCTGATGGTTCTGCTGGATATGATTTTCTTGAAATGTCAGACGGAAGCATTAAACCAATAAATGAATTTGAGGATATAACAAAATTACCCGAAGGATCGCGTTTATTTACCAAGGGAGATCTACTGTCAAAAGGACCAGCATGCGTTGACCAAACGTTTGAATTCCAAGGGAAAAACTATAAACCTAATGAAAATTCTCATTGGAAAGCAAAGTTTCCGGATGGAATGAAAAAACTTGCAGAGTTAGGACGAATAATCATAACGGGAAATACTTTACGCTATATGCGTTATTTTGATGATTTTCCGTTTTATCCTTTAACTAATATCTGGTCAGAGCAATTATCAGAACAAAATAAAGATTATGTAGTACAAACAGCAGCTGAAGTGATAAAACGTTGCTTATTAATGACTTCCGACCCTGGAGATATTGTCCTTGATCCAACTTGTGGCGGTGGTACCACAGCCTATGTCAGCGAGCAATGGGGGAGGCGATGGATAACAATCGACACCTCGAGAGTTTCTCTAGCACTTGCCAGATGTCGTTTGATGACCGCCAAGTTTCCTTATTATAAGCTCAAAGACGAGAAAAGCGTCAGCGGCGGTTTTATTTATAAAACCGTACCTCATGTTACCTTAAAATCACTTGCAAATGATGAGCCGGCGGAAGAAGAAGTTTTGTATGACCAACCAACAGAAAATAAGGAGATTGTGCGGGTTACCGGCCCTTTTACCGTGGAATCTTTGTCGCCGCATCGGGTTTCAGATGCACAGGAGATGCTTTCATCAGAAAGATTTGTAGAAACTGTCGTTGACAATCTTTTGAAAGCGGGGGTGCAAACCGGTCAAAAAGGCGCCCGGGTAGAATTTGCGAATTTGGACATCTTGCCGCAGGGGCCAGAAGTTCAAGCAGTAGGGGAATACAAAACCGAATCCGGATTAAAACGCGTGGCCGTGGCCATTGGTCCAGAGTTTGGCAGTGTTGATGATGATTTTGTTCGCGATGCAGCGACTATAGCTAAGAAATTCGCGGATTTATTGGTAGTGGCCGCAACGTCATTTGAAGCTTCGGCATTTTCGGAAAGAGCGCAATCAAATGGCATTCAAATAATGAAAGTAAAGATTAACCCCGATTTGTCGATGGGTGATCTGCTCAAAAAAACCGGCAGCGGAAATCTGTTCTTGGCTTTTGGCGAACCCGAAGTTAGGGTCAATGAGACTAAAGAGGGAATTACGGTTGAAGTTGTGGGAGTTGATATTTACGATCCGGTTAAAAGCGAAATTCGCTCCAGCGGATCGGGCGATCCGGAGCATGAAATTGCAGCCTGGTTTATCGACACCAATTACAACGGCGAAGCGTTTTTTGTAACCCACGCATATTTCTTGGGCGCAGATAAACCGTACGACAAACTCAAAAGGGCCTTGAAAGCAGATATTAACGAATCCGCATGGGAAGAACTCTATAAAACCGTTTCCCGCCCATTCCCGAAGCCCAAAACCGAAAAAATTGCTGTCAAAGTCATTAACCATTACGGAGACGAAGTAATGAAAATCGTGGAAATTGAATAATTAAGATAAAGACGTCATACGGTCAACTCCGACAATAGCCTGAAGGACGTATTGACGGAAATGAAACAGAAAATATATACCCACGTACCGGTCTACAATGGTAAATTTAAAGGAGTGCTGTCTGAAACTACCATATTGGAATGGTTATCAGATAATATTTCTGATGGCGGCTGCGCTTATTTCGAAAAAAAGAAAGTTGGGGATATAAACCCAAAATATCTTCATTCGAAAATCAATCAGTACAAATTCACCAAAGAAACAACAAGCATCTTTGATATTCAAAAATATTTCGATGAAGCCATCGCCAAGCAAGAGCGATTAGGAGTTATTTTTATTACCCCTAACGGCGATAAAAATAGTAGACCCACGGGCGTTATAACGGCCTGGGATTCGCCCAAAATTAAAGAATATCTATAATATGACACAGGTAAATATTAAGAGGCTCGTTGAAACCATTCACAAAACCAACGTTTACACTCCGTTGGTTGAAGCAGTGGTCAATTCCATTGAAGCAATCGAGGACGCAAAAATTGATGATGGCGAAATAGTAATTACTTTGATAAGGAGTAGACAGCGTGTGATTGAGCTGGATGGCGACAAATTGCCACCGGTTTCGACAATCGTCATAGAGGATAACGGGATTGGATTTAATGATGTTAATTTGGAGTCTTTTAATAAAGTTTATAGCGATAACAAAATCAATAAAGGAGGAAAGGGGTTTGGAAGATTTACCTTTTTGAAATACTTTCAAAAAATTAAAATAGAAAGCGTTTATCATGGCACAAATGAAAATTTTTCAAGAAACTTTGATTTTGTGCAAGATGATAATATTATATATGGCCTTGAAAATGTCCCGACCAACACTGAGTCTACGGGCACAAAACTAACGCTGGACACATTTAAAAGCGACCGTGGCGCTAATTTCGATAAAACTATTGAAACGATAGCGAGAAAGTTATTAGAAAAAATACTCGTGTATTTTGTTATCGATAACTACAAATGCCCAAAAATATCGCTGAAAGAGGAGGGATCCAAAAAATCAATTATTTTAAATGATTTTTTGAGCAAGGGCTCCAATGAAATTGCACAGGTTGAAAATAAAAATTTTATCTTAAAGACAACTGACGGAAAAAGCGAAGAAATTTTAAAATTAAAATTATTTAAAGTTTTTTACGGTGAAAGCCGAAGTTCGATAATTTTGGTTGCCAACAATAGACTAGTTACAGAAGAAGCGCTTTATACCTACATCCCCGAATTTAAGGATGATTTTTACGATATTATAAAGGGGAAAAAAGGGAAGGATGGCCAAAGAAATTACACTATAAAAGCATACGTGCTTGGGAATTATTTAGATAAAAATGTTTGCCTTGAACGTGATGATTTCGAATTTGAATATGATAGAAATCTAACTTTCCCATTTTCGAGGCAAGAAATAGAGAAAGAAGCGGCATTGTTGGCAAAGAATAAATTTGCTGATGAAGTGAACACGCGGCAACAAAAAAAAGAAAAAAGAATTAAAGATTATATTAATTCTGATGCTCCATGGCACAAACCATACTTTAAGGATCTCGACCTGTCATCAATGGCGTACGATGCAAGCGATGCCGACATCGAAAGCGAATTGGAAAAGATCAAATACGCAAAAGAAACATCCGCAAAACGAGAAATTAATATAATTCTGAAAGATGAAAAGACAAATAACCAGGAAAGAATGAACGCATTAGTTAGCAAAATAACAGAAATTCAGAAAAGCGATTTAGTCCGTTATGTTTGTAATAGAAAAATTATTATTGACGTTTTAAAGAAAACATTGGAAAGAAACGATGATGGTTCGGCAAAACAGGAAAAAGAGATTCATAATATAATTTTCCCGATGGGCAGGGATTCAACAAACTGTTCCTACGAAGACCATAACCTATGGCTATTAGACGAAAGACTCATTTTTTCCGAGTACATCGCTTCAGACAAGAAAATATCCAATAAACAAGCACCGGGAGAACCCGATTTGATTATTTTCAATCAGGCAGTGGCTTTCAGAAATGGAGACAACGAATATAGTAATCCTCTGACAGTTTTTGAATTTAAACGACCCAAAAGACCAACTTACAGCCAGGAGGAAAATCCACTTTTACAAGTGGCAAAGTATGTGGAAGATATAAGGGCGGGAAAGTATGAAACGCCAAATGGCGTCGAAAAAATTAAGGTCAATGGTAACACACCTGTATACGGGTATATCGTTTGCGATTTAACGGACAAAATAAATGAGTTCGCTAAACAATGGAATCTTTCCCTTAGCCCAGACAACGAAGGCTTTTTTGGCTATCATTCATCCTATAAAATCTATTACGAAATCATCAGTTTTAAAAAATTATTAAAGGACGCAAATCTTAGGAATAAAATATTCTTTAAAAAATTACAGATTGAATAGTCTGTAGTTTATAAATTCAGATAGCAAAATGAAATTCCATGATCACAAAAACGGATTTCCTAAGGTATAAGCAATGCTGCAAATACCTTTGGCTTTATAAAAATCGGAAAGAAGAATTTGATTCCACCGTCGGGTGGATTTTTGACGAAGGCGATGAGGTGGAAAGTTATGCCTGCAAACTTTTCCCGGGCGGCGTGAGCGCTTTTAATGATGATATCCCCACAGCAGTATCAAAAACCAAACAATTAATCGAATCCGGCCAAGAAATTATATACCAGCCGACAATCTCCAATTGGAAACTTTTTTGCCGGTCGGATATCATTAAGCTTAATCCCGAAACAGGGGAATGGAATATTTACGAAGTAAAAAGTTCCACGGAAATTAAGGACATTTATTTGATCGATCTGGCGTTTCAAAAAATTTGCCTTAGTGAGGTCGGTATGAAAATCGGCAAAATTTATCTCGTTTATGTAAATAATAAATACATAAGAAGTGGAGATATAGATCCCGATAATTTTCTTTATTGCACGGAAGTTACCGCCGAAGTAGAAGATTTAATTGATGAGGTTGGCATGGATATTCAATTGGCGCATAAAGTCTTGGACAATGAGGGCGAACCGGAAGTGATGATATTAAAGCAATGTCATTCTCCTTATGATTGCGGATTCAAGGATTATTGCTGGAAACATATCCCGGAAGATTCGATTTATGATATCTCTGGCAGTTTGAGCCGCGAAAAGCTGGAATTTTTAATTAGCAAGGGAATTATTAAGATAAAAGACATTCCGGCCGGAATGGTGACTAAACCGAATGGGCTGAGGCATCTTAAGGCTGTAAAAACCGAAAAAGTGTTTATCGACGCCAAAGCGATAAAAAATGAATTATCGGAATTACAATATCCGCTATATTTCCTGGATTATGAGACATTCGGACCCGCAGCACCCCTTTTTGACGGTTACAGGCCATACCAACGCATCGTTTTCCAATATTCGCTGCACGTCAAAAAATCGCCGGAAGCCAAATTGGAGCATTATGAATATTTATGCCGGGAAATCAAAGACCCAACCTCCGAATTGGCTGAATCGCTACGCGGTGTCGCGGGGCAAGAAGGAAGCTTTATCTCCTGGAACAAGAGCTTCGAAATGGGTTGCAACAACGAGATGGGAGCAAGATGCGATCAGTATGTCGATTTTTTGAATTCGATAAACGACCGAATGTACGACCTGATGCAACCATTCAAAAAAGGCTATTATGTGCATAAGGATTTCAAAGGCAGCGCCTCGCTCAAAAAAGTCCTGCCGGTGTTAGTTCCTGAATTGTCATACAAAGCTCTGAACATCCAGGAAGGCGGTGCCGCCTCGGAAAGCTGGCTCAAAGTCGCCAATCCGGAATTGCCGCAAGCAGAACGCAACCAGCTGGCTCAGGATATGCTTGCTTACTGCCGCCTGGATACATTGGCAATGGTTGAGATATTGGAAGTTTTGAATAAACTATAACCATAGCGATATGGAATACATAGATTTAAAAATTAAAAACAAAAAAAGCGGAAGAGGAATGAAAATTGCGGTCCTGTTTTTCGCCATTGTTTTAGTCGTTGGCGCTGTTCTTTGGATGGCTGCTGATTCTAAATCGAAGCCGGGAGCCGTTAAAAAGAATGGAGATACTACGAATGAATCTATCGAGAAAGTGGTTGAAAATCTGGCGCCGGTTGCGACAAGTACCAAGGAAAACGAGCCAGTTCCTATCAAACCGGCAGTTGCTGATTCAAATAAACCGGCTGTTCCGGCTGAGCCTGCGGTGCCGGCCATAAAAGAAGAAAAACCGCCGGTTGCTAAGGATCCCGTGCCCAAGCAGGAGGAAAATACCGTAAAAAATGTACCTGACAAGGAAACGGATAGCATACGTTTTGTGGTGGCGATCGGGGGCGGAGATATCGAACAGGTAGCCGAAAACCTTGAAGGGCAAGGGCTTATAAGCGATAAAACGGCTTTCGTTAAGGCTTTTGATGCTAAAGGTGGGGAAAATATCGAACCGGGAGGATATAAACTGTCAACGGGCATAAATCAGTCAAAGATTATCGAAACCCTGGGCAATAAACCGTATATGGAGTGGGCAGTAATTCCCGAGGGATTACGCAAAGAAGAAATCGCGCAGCTTCTCACCGCTACGCTTGGCTGGACGCAAGTAAAAAGAGATAAGTGGATCAATACTTATACAGCCATGAAATTCGATTATATCGAAGGCGTTTATTTTCCCGATACATACTTAATCCCGGTCGACGAGGATCCTTTAAAAGTTGCCGAACGATTCCAAGCTAAATTCAATGAGAAATTCGCGGTCTACCTGCCGGAATTCAACCAACAGAATATTAAATGGACCACTGGCCTCACTTTTGCTTCGATCGTGCAACGCGAAGCTGCCAATAAAGCCGATATGCCCTTGATCGCGGGCATTTTATGGAACAGGCTGGAAGCGAATATGGCACTGAATGTCGATGCTACTCTCCAGTACGTCCGCGGCGATACCGGCAAAGGCTGGTGGGCGCCGCTTGCACTGGCGGATAAAAAACTTGAATCGCCATATAATACTTATCTGAATAAAGGACTGCCGCCTCATCCTATTTCCAATCCTGGAATATCGGCGATAGAGGCGACTTTGAATCCGGCCAAAACCGATTGCTTGTATTATCTGCACGGCAAAGATCATGTTACCCATTGCGCAACGACCTATGCGGAGCATCAGGAGAACATTGAAAAATATTTGAAGGTTGATTGACGCTAGAATAATAGGAATTTAATTTTAAATTAAGAGGCAAAATTATGGACGAAGAAATAATCAATAATGACAACATTAGAGACGAAGAAATCCGGCGTTTGGCAGAGGGCTTATGAGACAGAGAAAACGTGTTGAAATTGGCTAACATCAAACCATAAATACGAGGTTATTGCTATTTTAAGCACTTGATATATCCTTATACGAAAATGGCACAATAATGGCCAATTTATGGAATATATTATTTTAGATATCGAAACAACTGGCCTGGATTTAAACAATTCCGCGATTATTGAAGTCGCGGCTCTTTTGGTTAATGGCAATGCAATTAAACAGAAGTTCTCTTCGCTTGTTCGTTATAATGGCGTGCTTCCCGAAACGATAAAACGCATCACTGGCATTACTGAAGATATGTTAGCAGTCGGGAATCCGTTACCCGAAGTTATAGCCGATCTTCAGAATTTTATAGGGAAGCGGCCGGTTGTGGCGCACAACGGGTTTTCTTTTGATTTTCCAATACTTGAACGGGATGGTTTAAAATTCAACGGAAAAGAAAAATACGATTCTATTGAATTCGCATTTTTTGTTTTGCCGACAAGCGTTAACGGCCATTCCACGGAAGCGCTCGCCCAACATTTCTCGATGGAAGAGGTTGCGCATAGAGCCTTAAATGATTGCGAAACAACTTTCGAGATATTGCGGCGCCTGCGAAGCGAGTATAGCAAAAAACCAAAAAAGAATCGCGAAGCTTTAAACCATTTGGCAAATTATGTAGGCTGGTGGTGGTCGCAATTCCTTGCAGGAGACAGTGTCCAGGTCGAGAGAATCTCTGATCTTGTTCCGGCACATCAAGCTTATCGGAAAACAAATGTTGACCAAGGAATGTTGGGCCTTGGACTAAAAAGGATCGATTTAGATGAAATCAAGCGATATTTCTCCGCATCTGAACCTTTGGTAGACTCGGATTATTGTGAAAAAAGACCGGAGCAGGAAAAAATGGCACTATGTATTGGAAACGCGTTTAATGAACAGCGCCACGCTGTCATTGAGGCCGGAACCGGTATCGGCAAGTCCAAAGCTTATCTTGTACCATCGTTGCTTTTTGCCTTAAACAACGGGATTCCGGTCATCATCTCAACGCATACAAAAGTTTTGCAAGACCAGCTTTTCAATA
Organism: Candidatus Gastranaerophilales bacterium; assembly: GCA_028691575.1. Lineage (GTDB taxonomy): Bacteria > Cyanobacteriota > Vampirovibrionia > Gastranaerophilales > JAQUYY01 > JAQUYY01. Next base: position 4,257 of record JAQUYY010000008.1, on the reverse strand, counting down.
AGGAGATTCCCCACCTTAAGGAAACGGTCAATCCTGATCTGGTGGCAACACTTCTCAAGGGTAAAAAGAATTACGTTTGCCTCGACAAATTTGATAAATTTGGTGACGATCTGACGCAGATGCTTGAACGCTCACTTTATGAATTTGAAAAATCAGGCGTCCAGTACACAAGCCGCCTAGCATATTTGCTTCTCTCGTCATGGGTTCTCGAAACTGAGCGCGGCGATTGGGACGAAATACCATATTGGTTTAAGTTAAAAATCCCCAAATTAGTCGAACAAAAGATATGCAACATTGATGAGCTTTGCGGCCCAGATATTTGCCATCTTTATGACAAAAAGCAGTGTTTTTTGGCCAAGGCACGTTTACGAGCCAAAGATTCTGACTTGGTAATCGTTAATAACGCACTAACACTGTCTGGCATCATCCTCAAGGATGAAACGGTAAATACCATTGATTCAGACGAGCTTAATGATAACACATCAGCAACCAACCAAACAAAGAAATTTGATCATACCGTATTTCCCGGCGAAGCGAAATACATAGTGTTCGACGAAGCTCATCATTTAGAAGAAGACGCCACCTCGGCCTGGGAAGCTGTAATATCTGACGCAGGTTTTAAGTTATTAATGGAGCAATTATTTGAAAATAGTCGGTTAAGGTCAATTATAGGAAACATCGTTGCGGCAAAAAATAATGCCAGCGTTAAATCTCAAGCTGAATCATTTTTTAATCAGAAAAAGGATCTGAGTCTCGCGGTTCTTTCATTATTTAAAAAAATATTGCCCGAACTCGTTCCCGTAAATGGCCCTCTCGGATACAGCACACATTCAATGATCGATGAAATCCCGGCATCGTCAACAAAAGAAGACTTCTTTACAATGATGCGCGATTTACGCGGTAGATTAGCCGGTATTTCCGATAGTTTAAATATATTTAACCCACTGGCCAATCAAGAAAAAGATCAGAAAATAATTTCTGTTTATTCCCGTAATGTTAAACGGGTAATCGATTCTTTAGATGTATTTTTATCAGAAGACCAAGGTTATGCGAGATACCTTGAACGCTCGGGTGAAGTCGTCGAGATAAAAGCAGAACCAATCTCGGTCGCTGAAATACTGGATGACCGCGTGTATGGCAATTTCAAGTCAGTCATTTTAACGTCCGCAACCATAACTGTTGAGAATATATTCAATTTTTTCGCCAGGCGATGCGGCACCATTTTGGCAAATAAGGCAAAATTCAAGTATTACCTGTTGCATTCCTCTTTTAATTATCAAGAACAGGTAAAATTTTTTGTTCCAAAGGGCATAAATTACAAAGAAGACAAGGAAGGCCACTTGGAAAAGTGCGCCGCATTTCTTGAGAAAGCGATTATTGCTTCACAGGGAGGAGCCTTAATTCTTTGTTCAAGCTACGATCAGGTTGAAGAGTTGCGTAAGCGACTTGATAGCTCACTCTCAAAAAATAACATTTGGTTGATTGCCCAAATAAAAAATTCATCTGTGACCACACTAATAAGGGAATTCAAGAAAGATATGAATTCCGTGCTTATTGGAACCCAATCGTTATGGCAGGGGATTGATGTTCCCGGCCAGTCATTGAGAAGCCTCTATATTTATAAAATACCTTATCCGATGCCGTTCCGGCCAATTATTAAAAAACGCCGCGAAGCAATAGACGAAAAAGGGGGAGATAGTTTTGTTGAATATTACGAACCCATGGCAGCTTTGGCCCTTAAGCAAGGATTTGGAAGGTTAATCCGAAAACGAACGGATAAAGGCGTGGCCGTTTTACTCGATGAAAATCTATTAAATAAACCTCGCCTTTTGAAATCATTTCCAGATGGAGTTAACCCTCTTCGCGAAGATCAAGAAATAATATGCGCCGCTTTAAGCGACCTTAAGATGGGGTAAGAGAAAATAAATTTTATATTTTGAGGCCGTTTTGGCCTTTTTTTGTTTTTCGGAACGCCTAAAAAGGTACTGATGTAAGATAAGTATAGGAAGCATAAAATGTCATTTAAGGTATATGGATAATACAATTCAAGCAGAAGCTTTGTCCGTATTTGTTTATGAATCGGCTACGGTTTTGGATGGGCTATTCTTCGAGATTTACACTGGGATAGAAATTTCTCAAGAACAAGCCATCGAAATTGGCGGCAAATTATTTAAGACAGTCCCAAGTATAAGTTATCGGTATGTAGATTCGGAGGAAGGTGCCAGATGCTTAGCCAGGGCATTTGATATCCTTTTTGAGGAAACAGCAAAGGCCATGGGGCCCGATAGCGTCTTCCACGATTACTTATAGACAGGTATAGGCAACTAAGAGTATAATAAACACACTAAAATCCATGGAATTCTTAACTAGATCTCAAGTAGCAGAATATTTTGGAGTCCACCCGCGGACAGTCGAAAGGTGGCTAAAAAGCGGCAGCCTGAAGGGATACAAGCTAGGTAAAGCAAAAACGTCGCCCTGGCGTATCCCCAAAGAAGAACTCGATAAGTTTTTAGGTAAAAAATAGAATATGAAGCTAATAGCAACTTACGCGAGGGTCTCCACTTCGCATCAGAAGGACCAAAAAACTATCAAAAATCAGATAGACGAGCTTAGGATTCACGCCGCAGAAAAAGGCTATAAAATAGTTAGGGAATACGCAGACGATGGTTGGTCCGGAACCCTTTTAGCAAGACCAGGCCTAGATCAACTTCGAAATGACGCGAAAAATAAAATATTTGAGGCAGTCCTTGTCTCCGATCCAGACAGAATATCAAGAAAATCCGGATACCAGTTGCTAGTTATGGAAGAATTAATGGAGGCAGAAATTGAATTAATTTTTTTAAAAATATCGTCTCCCAAAGATGATGATGAAAGAATCATGTTTGGATTTAGAGGATTATTTGCTGATTACGAAAAAAATAAAATACGTGAGCGTTTTCGGCTCGGCAAAAACCGCAAGGTTCGGGAAGGCCACATATTAACGAGCCAAGCGTCTTATGGCCATCGTTACATTCCAAACGTGATGCAAGCTGGCAAAGTGGTAGAACACGGGCACTACATTATCGAACCAGAGGAAGCAAAAAACTTAAATAATATATTTAATTGGATCGACCAGGAAGGATTAACGTTGCGGCACGTAGTTACAAGATTACATGAGTTGGGTATAAAACCAAGAAAAAGCAAAAGGGGAGTCTGGACCACCGGGACATTAAGTACGCTCATTCGGAATAAAGCACTTATTGGTGAAGCACACTGGGGTAAATCAGAAGCTTGCATAGCAAAGAATCCGCAAAATAAAGGAGAATACAAAAAATCAAAAAAAACCAGCCGCCGCGATAAACCAGAAGAAGAGTGGGTCGCAAACAAAATTCCAGTCCCGCCGATTATCGATCGGGAGTTATTTACACGCGTTCAAGCCAGATTAAAAGCCAATTTGGCGTTACTTCAAAGAAACAAGAAAAACGAATATTTGCTGGCTGGAAAAATATATTGTATCTGCGGGAGAAGAAGAGCAGGAGAAGGCCCAATGCACGGAAAACACCTTTATTATCGTTGCAATGATCGGGTTTATAGTTACCCACTGCCAAAAACCTGTATGGAAAAGGGAATTAATGCAAGGATCGCCGACAAGCTCGTATGGCAAAAATTTGTAGAATTTGTAAGCTCACCAGAAGCGATGCGCGAGCAGATCGATTATTGGATAACCCGCCGTCAAAATAGGGTAAACCCGTTGCTTGAAAATACCGGAGCGTTTAAAAACGAATACTCAAAATTAAAAAAACAAGAAAACCTTTTAATTAACGCTTTAACAAATGAAGCGATAACAGAGGATCAACTAAAGGAGTATATTGCCCCAATAAAAAAACGAATATCAGAGCTCGAGACACTAATACGAGAAGCGGAACAAAAAGAAAACTCAGTTCATACTATAAGGATCCCCGGCCAGAACGAATTAAGAGAAGTCGCTACCAAAGCGAAAGAAACGCTCCAAAACTTGAATTTTGAACAGAAACGGGCAATAATCATGAGCGTAATAGAGAAAATTGTTGGAACGCAACAACAGTTGCAAATCACCGGTTATGTGCCATTTAATGTAAATTTTGATTATTATGTCAAGTTCAAAACTGAATGTGGGAATCGTGGGTCTGCCCAATGTGGGCAAATCCACACTGTTTAAAGCCATCACCAAAAAACAGGCCGAATGCGCCAACTATCCGTTTTGCACCATTGAGCCGAACATCGGCGTGGTGCCGGTTG
>JAQUYY010000007.1 GCA_028691575.1 Candidatus Gastranaerophilales bacterium | reverse complement strand
GCAGCTATTCAAAATGGAAAAATTTATTCTCAAATGAATTGGCAATTTTTCTATTCTAAGACTTCTTCCTTTCTAACCTCAGATAATCCATTAATATATTATGAACCCAAAATTGATACAGGACCTTATGGATATGGAATTGCTACTCCTACAGTTGAAAAGATAGTTCCTCTTTCGTCAAATTTGATTTTATGGATTGGAGATTTAGGCAATAAAATATTATATAGAGAATTAAATGATAAAAAGGTTATTCGTTACATTAATTCCTCAATTTTTGTAAGGAGGCATCAGTTTGTTATTGCTAAAGATAAAGAATTATTAGAGTTTTTATCGAAAAGGACTAAAGATTACAAAAGACCGATAAACATAAAGGTAAATTAAATATAAATAGAGTTTACTTTCATGATAAAATATTGCTGTCGAGGTAACAATGGCACACACATTATCAGAAGAAGCATTAGAAAAAGATTTGATGAAGCAATGTCAAGACAAGCTTGATTATGAGCTTTTTGATGCAAATTTTGAAAAACTTGGAGCTGAATCAACTTTTGGTCGGCAAACAACTGAAGAAGTTATTTTCCCTAAAAATTTAAAAGAAGCATTACATAGGCTAAATCCCGAATTGCCTCAAGAAGCAATAGACAATGCTTTTTATGAACTTACACAAAGCCTATCAAACAAAACTGACATAGCCGCTAATAAATTTATTTATGAATTGGTTAAAAATGGTATAAAGGTTCAATTTAAAGATAATAACGGTATTGATACAACTGATATAGTAAAGGTTATAGATTTTACTGAACCTGAAAACCCTGATAATGAGTTTCTATTTGTCAGACAATTTAAAATTTCAGGTGAACATTATAATTGTAGAGCAGATTTGATTTTATTCATTAACGGCTTGCCGTTAGTTTTTATAGAGTTAAAAGCCTCTCATAAACACATTGAAAACGCTTTTTATGACAACATAACCCATTACAAAAGAGAAATCCCGCAAGTTTTTTGGTATAACGCATTTATTATTGTTTCAAACGGTGATGATGCTAAAATTGGCACAATTTCTTCAAAATGGGAGCATTTTTCAGACTGGAAAAAGATTAATAATGAAGGCGAAAAAGGCATAATTTCTCTTGATACTCTCATGCAAGGTGCTTGTTCAAAGAAAAATGTATTAGATTTAATTGAAAACTTTACCCTATTCCAAGAAGTAAAAGGCGGAACTATAAAAATATTGGGTAAAAATCACCAATATTTAGGTGTAAACTCTGCAATAAAAGCTTTTAACGATAGAAAAACAAATGACGGAAAACTTGGTGTATTTTGGCATACTCAAGGAAGCGGTAAAAGTTTTTCAATGGCATTTTTTGTTCAAAAAATACTCCGCAAAATCAAAGGTAATTGGACTTTTTTGGTTGTTACAGACAGAACCGACTTAGATGAACAAATATATAAAAATTTTGTTTCGACAGGTGTTGTTACTGAACAAAATGTTCAAGCGGAAAGCAAAGCACACTTAAAACAGCTTTTGCGAGAAGACCACAGAACAATTTTTACAATGATTCAGAAGTTTGGAACAGAAGAAAAAGGGCAGGCTTTTGAAAAACTATCCGATAGAGACGACATAATAATTATCACGGATGAAGCACACAGGACACAATACGGCTCACTTGCTATGAATATGCGTGAAGCATTGCCAAACGCCGCATTTATCGCCTTTACAGGCACGCCGTTAATGAAAGATGACGAAAAAACAAAGTGGGTATTCGGTGATTACATTAGTAAATACACTTTTAAGCAATCTATTGAAGATAAAGCAACAGTTCCATTATATTATGAGCCACGAATTCCTTCTCTTCAAATAATTAATGATGATTTAGAAAAAGATATTCAAAATATAATTAAGGAAGCAGACTTAACAGAAGAGCAAGAAGAACGCTTTGAAAAAGAATACGTTAATATGTATCAAGTTATAACCAGAGAAGACAGGCTTGATGCTATTGCAAAAGATGTTGTAGAACATTTTATGAACCGTGGCTATATGGGAAAAGCAATGTATGTTGCTGTTGATAAGGCTACAGCGGTTAAAATGTACGATAAAGTTAAGGTAGAGTGGAAAAAATATATAAAATTATTGGAAAATAAATTAAAAACTTGTTCTCTTGATTCTAAAGAAGTTCTTCAAGAAAAAATTAAGTTTATGAAAGAAACTGATATGGCGGTTGTTGTTTCACCAACACAAAATGAGGCGAAACAGCTAAAGAAAAAAGATGTAGATATTATGCCTCACCGTATTAGAATGAATAAAGAGGATTTAGCTACAAAGTTTAAGACTGCTGATGATAAATTAAGACTTGTTTTTGTATGTGCCATGTGGGTTACAGGCTTTGACTGCCCTACAATTTCAACCTTATACTTAGACAAAATATTAAAAGACCATACATTAATGCAAACAATTGCCCGTGCAAATAGAATTTCAGAAAATAAATATAATGGCTTAATAGTTGATTATATCGGGATTTTTAAAGCATTACAAAAGGCTCTTGCGATTTATGGCGAACCTGGGGACAAGCCCGAAGATGATTCAGACCCAGCCGAAACCAAGCTACAGTTATTACAATTATTAGATGAATATGCCCAAAAGATGCAAAAATTCTATGATGACAACAAAATCAATATAGAAGATATTTTTAACGCATCGGCTATGAACAGCATTGCACTTTTAAAAGAAGCCGCAAACATTGTTTTATCAAGCGAAAAGACAAAAAATGATTTTATAAAATTATCACAGGATTTAAAAAAGTTATTTAAAGCTGTTTTACCAGATTCAGAAGCAAAAAGATATGCAGGAATTGTTTTTGTAAGCTCGATTTTGTACGCAAAAATTAAAGAATCTACAACAGAATACACCAATAACGAAGAAATAAAAGAGCTTGCTCAAAAAGTTGAAGAACTTTTAAACAAATCAATAACATTAAGCTCTTATGAAATAAAATCGGGTGATTTATTTGATTTGAGCAAAGTTGATTTTGAAGAGCTACAACGCAGAATTTTAAAAGAAAAACAAACAACATTACTTGAAAAATTGCGAAATTCTATAAGCCAAAGAATTGAAGCAATGATGCGGTTAAATAAATTCAGGAAGGAGTTCCAAGAAAAATTTGAAATTCTGATTGAGGAATATAACAATGGAAAGCTCACAATGGAGCAATTTTATGTTCAATTGGTTGCTTTATCTAATAATTTGACATCAGAAGAGAGACGACATTTGGATGAAAATCTGTCTGAAGAAGAATTAGCAATCTTAGATATTTTAACAAAGCCTGAGCCAAAATTAAATAAAAAAGAATTTGAACTTGTGAAACAAGCTGCTCAAACATTATTAGCTTCAATAACAAAGGAAAAACTTGTACTCGATTGGCGTAAAAAACAATCTACCAGAGCAAAAGTTAAAGAAACAATCGAAATTATATGTGATGAAACTTTACCAGAAATTTATGGTACAGAGTTGTTTAAAATAAAATGTAATAACTTATATGAACATTTTTATGATAATTACAATAATTCTTTTGAAAATATTTATAAAGAAATAGCCTGATTCCCCATAATGTTTTGCCCCTATATAATTGATCCAGAATCAGAGTTAATTTTTTGATGAAATTAACTTAAAAATTAACGTAAAACTATGTATTAAAAGTTCCCTCGATAATCTTCATCAAAGTTTGTTTTTTGGTGCAATGATTTGCATTGCAATAATTGTCAACCCATTTTAGGTATTGGGCGATTTCTCTGCTGTACAAGGCTTCCATGTTTCGTTTTGCAAGGCAATCTTCTAACTCGAGGTATTCAAGCAGTAGCTTCGCAATACCTCTATTTGGCTTTTTTGCTTTGACTTTTCTATTTTTCATAATTTATCCTCCTGTAACTCTTTACAGAAGTGATGTTAGCTCATATTATCTAAAAATAGTCCTTTTGTGTCCGGTTGTGTCTTTAAATTTTAATCTTCTTTATTGATATCGTATTCAAAATCAAAAAGTTCTTTAACGTGAATCCCCAGTGCTCGTGATAATTTGGCGATGGTCTTTAGCCCGGGAGTTTTTTCTCCTCTTTCGATTTTACCAATATAAGATTTGTCACAATCCGCTTCAACAGACAATTTCCCCTTAGAAAACCCCTTGGCTTCTCTAAGTTCTTGTAGTTTTGTTCCAAATTTTTGACATATTTCTTCACTCATACATTAATTGTGCTATATTTGATTTATGATGTCGTAGACAAATGGTCTACTGGTAGAAAAATGTTAATGTCCGAATATGACATATGTGTATGCAAGAATAGTTTTAATAGAAAGGAGCAAAAAGATGAAAACAGAATTACTTGTAGAAACGCTTGACAGGTTATCAAAAAACTCTATGTTTCGATTATCGCTAACCTCAAAAGAACTTTTTCACTCAAACTTTTGGGCCTGGATGGTAAATAAATACCCAAAAGAAACAACGAAAGTTTTTTATGATGCGTATGATGGTAAATCACCGGTTAGGGTTTTTAGAGAAAAGAAAAATTTTGATTTATTGCTTGAAATTGGAGATTTATCTGTAGTTATTGAAAATAAATTCAAATCTTTCCCTGATAAAAAGCAGCTGGAGGATTATGAGCAAAAATTAGAAAGTGCAGGGCAGAAAAACCAAAAAATAATTCTAATAAGCTATTATCCACCGGTTTTTAAAATGAAAGAAGATTGGGAATATCTATCTTATGAAGATTTAGGCAAAAGACTCAAAATGATTAATTTTAATGAACGGTTTTCAACTGAAGATATTGCAATAATTAAAACTTATGCAGAATGTATCGATTGTTTAAATGCTATTAAAGAAAGTTTTATACTGAATTCAAACAAAGATTACGGAGCATTTTGGTTGTATTTACAAGATAAAGATCTCGCAGAAAAAATAGACGAAATCAATTTCTCGGTTACTATCCAAAAAAATTACATTTCTGAAGTAGCAAGACGGATTGCTGACAAACTTGATATTGAAGATTTAAGCGTTGGGCTTGGCACAGGATCAAGTCACGTTGCATACTGCGATTTCTTTCTGAAAAAGAATAATATTTCATTGGGGATTAATCTATGCGGTGTTGATTATCGGTATATCATCGGTCTTGACAATCCTAAAAAAATTCCTCGCATTGAAGTGGAGAATTTTCTTGATGAAAATTACGGCTGGTTTTTCGATAAAGGCGAAGGTCAGACTAGAAATAATAAGGCAGGGCATAAATACTACGGTTTTGATGGCCCCAAAATCTGGTTGTATAAAAAAGTTAATGTATCAGATTTATCAATTGAAGATCTGACTGGAAAATTGAAATCAGACTTAAAAGAAATTCAAAATTGTGAAAAAGTAGTTGGTTTATAACAAAAGGAATAAAGCAATGTCAATAAGAGAATTGAAAAATAAATCAAGAAAAACGGTAGGATTTGTAAGAAATGCAACCGGTAACTACATTTGTGAAATTTTAAATAGCAAAAGAGGTACAGTAGGCTATATTAAAGAAATTCAAACACGCACAAAATATGAAATCCAATCAAAAAGCAGGTCTACTCTCGGCTATGTTGAATATTTCGGACAAAAACTGGAATTAAAAGACAGAAGCCGAAAAGTGATTGCAAAACTGGATTCTAAGCTAAATATTACAGATGATGCCGTCCTTCTTTCAATTATTGAAAGTTATTTTGATGAAGGCTGAGAGACAAAAACTTTTTCTGCAAATATCGCAATAGTCTTGGCTAACGAATAGTCTGGTTCGGTCTATAAAAAAAGAATCCCCTGAGTAAACGCTCAGGGGATTAGCTTTTATGGATTTTTACTATTATAGTAACCTTCATATCGCTTGATAATGTCTTTTTCTCGATACCCGAAGTAGTTTCTTTCAATGATACTATCTTCGTCAGGATATTTTTCATCCAGAACGCCATGAAGCTCATCAAGCCTTCTAAGAATCACATCACCTATTGTTTTCCGTATAGTTTCTTCTATAAGTGTAGGTTCTTTTTCAGGCTTCACTTCTTCTTTAATTTCTATATATTTTGCAAAGAATCGAAGCTCTTTAAATGCGCTTAAGTCCCCTTTTGCGCATTTCCTTGCGAGTTGCTTCATTGCTAGATCAAGTAAGGTTATTTTTATTTTTTTGCCATTTTCGGAAACTTCTGTTTTTTCAGAAAAAGCTTTACTTACGGCTTCGTAAGGTGTTTTAGAAGGAGTTTTTTTCTTTCGTCCTTTAGGGTTGCCGGAAACTCCCTTTTTGAATCTTGATTTTTCAGGAGGGTTGCAATAACCTACCTTATCGACCTCATTATTTTCATCGTTTATATCAAACTTATCATCAAAGTTACTCATTTTCTTTTCCTCCAAAATTCCCTATCAATAGTGCTTTTTTGCCGGTTAATTTTTCCCAACGATAAATAGTTCTATCGCAGAATTTGGGGTCAATTTCAATTCCGTAACAACGTCTCAACGTATTTTCAGCAGCTAATAAAGTACTTCCGGAACCCAAAAATGGATCAAGTACAATCTGTCCAATGGTTGTAACATCCAAAATTGCATCTTCAAGCATTTTTATAGGCTTACTGGTTGGATGCCAAGTCAACATTTCTTTAGATTCGGGATTAGAAACATGTGCCCCGGGATAATTCCAAACATTGCTTCTATACCTTTCCCCTTTTCCGTTCTTGCTGTTATTTTTAATATTGCCTTTACCGTACTTATAAAAGAAAATCAGCTCATGTTGGCTTCTATACCAGCCATTTGCCCCTATTTCTTTGTTCCAAACGCATAAAGCCTTAAATTTTTCATAACTTTTAGCCGCAGTTGTTAGCTCATTAATGTGTCTCCAATCCATAAACAGAGCATGGCAGGAGGGTTGAATAGAAAATTCTTGCAAGTTTTTAATAACTTTCTCTAAGAAACAAACAAAATTTTCTCCAAGCTCACCTGCTGCCATTTTGAAGTCTTCGTGTTTATTCTTTCCCTTGTTGCCAATGAAATTAGCAGGCAAATCATAAGGTAAATCTGTAAAAACAAAATTTGCAAGCTTATCGCCTAACAAAACCTTGTAACTCTTGGGTAGAAGCGAATTTGCACAATGAAAATAGTTATCACCCAACTGCCATAAGTCCCCTGGTTTTACCTGTGCTATGACTTTATTAAGTTCAATCGGTTCTTCGTCAACGCTATCTTTTTTGTGATTTGTGTCTTCCCCTGGATTTTCCAAAACAAAGTTATCTATTGTCAGCGGATCAAGACAAGTAAGCTCGAGATCAAATGAAACATCAGAAAGAGCTTTCAATTCAACTTGAAGTTCGGGAATATTCCATTCTGCATCGATAGTTGAAGCGTTGTCTGCTATCGCATAAGCCCTAAGCTCCTCTTCAGAAAGATGTGATGCCCGAATAACTGGTACCTTTTTAATTTTTAGTTTTTTTGCTACCGTATAGCGTGCTGTGCCGCTGACAATTTGAAGTTTTTCATTGACTACAAGTGGAATCATAACTTTGCTTTTTTCAACGGATTTTGTTAGCATTCCTAATTTTTTTTTGGAATGTTTTCTTAATTTTTTAGGATTTTCTTTAAGCTCTTCAAGCTTTACCCACTCAACTTGAGTAAGGTCAGATTTTAAATTTGACATAATTGATGTCCTTAAATGGTCTATGCAGCAACTCTGCATTACAAATTAAAGGAGGGGTTAATATTTTAAGAATCAAGTTATAACTGGTTTTCGGCGATTGGAGCCTCTCGCATACTTTGTTTTATCAATATATTTGGACAAAAAATAGTTGTTTTTGGCTAATGTTCGCAATATGATAGGATTTGCACAGTAAGCAGGAGGACAAAAATGAAAATCAAATGTACTAAATGCGGCTCCGCGAATTTTATTAAGAACGGGAAACAAAAAGGTGTTCAAAGGTATAAGTGTCAAAACTGTAATAGGACTTTTTCCGAAAATTCAGCCAATAATAAATTTACAAAAACTGAAAAGAGGTTGTTATCAATGCTGCTTCTTTTTTTACGTAATGAATATATTGAGGGACAAACTTTATCAGATTTATTAAAAAATTCAAAAGCGTATTTACCGAGGACTAATAAAATCGGTCTAACTGAAAGAAAATGGAGTGGAAATACAATCACATGTTGCAACCCTCGTTTAGTAATATGTGAAGATGGCGATGAGATCACTTTTATAAAAATACCAAATTCTTTAACTACTGATACAAAAAATGAAACTATTAGACTTCATCATAGATCAGCGTTGGTTAAAAATTAATTATATTATTTTTCTAAAAAATCCTTGCTAATGTAAAAAATTTTCCCTGCAAACAAAAATAATTTCTCTGCTCTTTTTAAAAAATTCCCTGCTTTTATCAAAGATTTTAAATATTTGCACAGCCTGAAATAGTTTTAAATAAAGAAATTCAGAGAATCCAGAACGATTTTTTGTTTTAATTTCTTATTAAATATTTTAGTGCTTAATTTTTCGTTAAAATGCTTGACTTTAGAGAATAAGAGAGTGATTAATGTGTCGAGGTTATTAGTTTAGAAAGGTGTTAGCTATGGCACAAGCTGAAATTAATGAATTAGAAGGTTTATCAAGAGAAGAGCTTATCAAAAAGTGGAAAAAACTGTTTAAAACAAACTTGCCATTGCACGCTAAAAAACCTTTGCTGATTAAACACATAGCTTGGGAACTTCAAGCTCGGCAGCAAGGCGGATTATCAGCACAAACAAAGAAACAGCTTGATAAACTTGCCGATTCTCTTTCAAGAGGCAAAGAAATTACAGGAGCAACAACAATTCTAAAATCATCAACTTCAATTGAAATTAAGGCTGGAACAAAGCTCATAAGAGAATATCAAGGCAAAAAACATGAGGTAATAGCTCTTGAGAAAGGGTTTGAATACCAAAACAATAAATACAAAAGTTTATCAGCAATAGCAAATGAAATAACCGGCACTAGGTGGAATGGTAAAGTATTTTTTGGGTTAAAAAAGGCATAACAGCAGATGAGCAATAAAGACAAAAAAATTATAAGATGCGCAATTTATACAAGAAAATCAAGTGAAGAAGGACTAGAGCAAGATTTTAATTCGCTCGATGCCCAGCGAGAATCTTGCGAAAATTATATAAAATCCCAACAGCACGAAGGTTGGACAATAGTTGAAAAACAATATAATGATGGAGGATTTTCCGGTGGTACACTTGAAAGACCTGCAGTAAAAGAATTATTTAAAGATATTGAAGCTGGAGAAGTTGATATTGTAGTTGTCTACAAAGTTGACAGGCTAACTCGTTCTCTGATGGATTTTTCAAAGATTGTTGAGTTGTTTGATAAGCATTGCGCATCATTTGTTTCAATAACACAGCAATTTAATACCACAACAAGTATGGGGAGACTAACCTTAAATATTCTTCTATCATTTGCTCAATTTGAACGTGAGGTAACAGGTGAGAGAATCCGAGACAAAATCGCAGCATCAAAGAAAAAAGGAATGTGGATGAGCGGAGTTGCACCTTTGGGATATAAATTAGAAAATAAAAAACTAATAATTGATGAACCTAATGCCCAAAAAGTTCGAATCATATTCGATAAATATCTGGAATTAAAGAGTGTTCCAAAATTAAAAATCTATCTTCATCAAAATAATATATTGACAAAAGGCAATAAAGTTTTTTCAAAGGGACATTTGTATAAAATCTTGCAAACAAAGACTTTTATCGGAGTTATATCTCATAAAGAAAAAGAATATTTGGGGCAGCATGAAGCAATTATAAAAAAGGAAATTTTTAAAAACGTTCAAGAATTATTAACTCAAAATAGGATTATTAAAAAGTCAGGGGTGAATTTTAAAAATGCATCTTTGTTAGCAGGAAAATTATTTGATGGTAAGGGCAACTATATGAGTCCGAGTCATAGCAACACAAGAAATAGAAAATACAGATACTACGTAAGCCAGGCAATTATCCAAGGCAGGAAAAATGAAGTTGGTTCAATTTCTAAAATTCCGGCAGATGAAATTGAAAATGTTGTGTTTGATGAATTAAGAAATTTTTTATCAAATATACCAAAAATTCAAAACTATTTAAAAAATCTTGAAATTACCAAGCAACAAGATGTAATTGACAGGATAAAAAAACTTCAAAAAGAAAATCTGGAGAGCATTTTTATCAGAGCTGTAATAAACAAAATTGTTTTGTATAAAGAAAAAATCGAAATAATGCTTTCTGAAAGCCAATTATTAAAAGTTTTTATGGCATTAACTTACGAGCTGCAAATGCCTGAAGAATTGAAAACAGAAACAGGAGAACCTATTTTTATTACTAAAAATATTCGCATATCTTCAACTGCCAAAAATGGAAGCGTTTTGATAATTTCTGATTCTGAAAAATCGGAGAAAAATATTAATTTAAAACTCATAAATGCAATTGCAAAAAGTCATTACTGGAATAATTTAATATTATCGGGCGAGGTTAAAGGATTAAAAGAACTTCAGCAAAGAGAAAATTTTAGCAGTAACAAATATGTCAAAAATATTCTGAAACTTAAATTTCTAGCTCCGGATATAGTTGAAAAAATCCTGACAGGTCGACAACCAAAAGATTTAACGGTTCAAAAATTGATTGATATTAAAACCCTTGATTGGAATGAACAGAGACGAATTATAAAGTTATAAGTCTGTAGCTACAATAATGTAGCTGTTTTTTGTTGTAAAAACACAAAGGGGACTGGCAAAAAATCCAAAAGAGAATTTAAGCATATTTTATTCAAAAATATTAGAAAGTTCTCCAAAAACGAATTCTCTAAATTTTACCATATGCAAAAAGCCCGCTAATAGTGGGGCTTTATAATAATAAAAAGAGACTAATTCTCTTTACCAGGACTTAAATACGGAGAGGGAGGGATTCGAACCCTCGGTACCTTTCAGTACACAGACGTTCCAGGTCTGCACCATCGACCACTCGGACACCTCTCCTTAGTTATTGTTTGGTTCTACATTCCCTATGCTCATTTTTTGCTCATTTATTTGATTGGAAGTATTTATAAACCTTTTCCTCTAGTATCAACAATCCAAACCCTTTAGTCAAGCAAAATTTTACAAAATATTATCAAAAATTAAAACAGCGAAGATTTTTTCAAGGATAATTGTATTTTATGTTTGTATTTTAAAATTCTAAATAAAATTATCCAATTTAAAAATCTTTTTTTAATTCCACCGCCTAATGACATAGTTTTGAAAATATCTTCAATAATTTCATCTGAAAGCTGAATAAAATCATCTTCACTCATCTCTTTTGGTATGAATTTTTCATCAAAAGATTTACACAAAATATCTATTTTTTCACCGCAAAATCTTATCTCACAAGTTATTTCACGATAATTGGCTTTAATCTGTTGATTTATTTCTATAGTTTTTTTTGTGCATTTTTTAAGGCTTAAAACCAATAAAATACATACTAATATCTCTATAAAAATTCCAAAATATATCCAAAATAAAATCATTATGTCTACCGTTTTTAACTCAATATTGTAATTATATAAAAAATTTAAAATAAAAATCTACATCTATTTGGCTTATTCTTCAGATATATATTTTTGCATATTTCCTTGATTATAGATTGAAACGCAATTTTTACCTTTTTCTTTTGAATAATAAAGAGCTTTATCGGCAAATTCTATCAAATCTGTTTGGGTTTTAGCATCCTGCGGGAATCCTGCAATTCCAAAACTTGCTGATGCTGAAATAACCTTGCCTTCAGGAGTAGTTACTCTTATTTGCTCAACTTTTATCCTTAATCTTTCAGATATTTTGCAGGCATTCTCTGGAGGGGTTTCCGGTAAAATAACAGCAAATTCTTCGCCGCCGTATCTGCTTGGCATATCTATTTTTCTACAAGTTCCTGAAATAACCGCAGCTACTTCTTTTAAAATTTGATCACCGGTTTGATGCCCATATGTATCATTAATGGATTTAAAGTCATCTAAATCAATCATAAGTAGTGATATAGGATGTTGATATCTTGCAGAACGTTTAATTTCGTTATCAAGCAGTGAATGGAAATGTCTATATATATATAATTTTGTTAATCCGTCTTTTGTCGCCAATTCATATAATTGAGAGTTATCAATGGCAATAGCTGCCTGATTTGCAAGTGCTTCCATAAAGTCTAAGTCATGTTGATTAAATAATTTTCCGCCTTTTTTATTGGTAATATTAATAACACCAATACATTCACTTTTTACTATTAGCGGAATACAAAGCATAGAACGAACATTAGAACCTATTGCCTGCTTAAATCTCGGGTCATTGCTGCCAAGATTTGTTATGATTGCTTTCTTCTGAGAAAAAACTGTTCCCGCAATTCCTTCACCTGCACGTATTCTGGTACAAGCTATTAACCCCTCATTAATTCTCTCTTCATGTTCCTTATCATTCAATCCAAAAACAACTTTTATAGCAAGATCATTATTTGAATAATCATATAGCATTAAAGAGCCTTTTTCGGCATCTAATGTATTTAACGCTTTTTCAAGAATAACTTTTAATAACCCTTTTAAGTCATCAATAAAGTTCATTGCCTGTCCGATATTATAAAGAATTGAAATGTTATGAATTGTTTTTTGCAATTCTTGTAAATTTTGCTCATTTAAACTTTGAAGTCTTAATTTATTCAAGACAGGTGCAATATAATCAATAATTTTGTTAAAAAGATTTAAATCTTTTTGAGAATAATTTTCATTTTCGCCTTTGGCGCCTAAAGAAATTATGCCGAAAATATCACCGTTATTAACCAAAGGTAACCATGCATAGGCATTTAGGGCGGATAATTCATTGTTTTCAAAAAAATTATTGTAAATGTTTTGATTATTAGAGTTAACAATTTCAAAAGCTTTTCCTGCTTGAATTATCTTCCAAATACCTTCTTGTGTGTTTTCAAAACTGATATGAGAAGACATTTTAGGATTATTTTGATATGCAACATAATATCTGATGTCCTCTTTTAAAAATACAACCGTATCTTTGCTGTTGAATTTTTTTTCAATATAATTCATAAATTTTGAAGTTAAAGCACTAACATCGGATGTTTGATTAATCAATTTTGAAATTTCGAGCAACATGCCCATTTCTTCAAATTCTTCTTTTAGCTGTGATACTTGTTGAGCTAAAGAGTTTTCTTGCAGTTCTGCTGACATATTAATTTGATTTCCTTAAACTTCTCTTCTTTTGTTATTTCTATTTTGCATGTAATACGCAAAAAAATCAATAAATTTTTACATTGTTACTATACATATATTTATTAAATATAAAATAAAAAATGGTCGTGCCCTACATATCGACAAGTTATGTCATGTGATACTACCTAAATCATCTCCAATAAAGTACCCCGATACACCCGAAAACTTAGGCTTATTGCTGCTGCGTTCCCGCCCTGACAAGGTTCACCGGTTTCCGCCGTTTCGGGCTTTATCTTCATCGATTGATTCAAATAGCCGACCATAACACTTCTAGCCTCATTGTAGGCTGTCCACCCTGCTAAAGCAACAGGTTAAGAGATTTGCTAAATCCCCGTGTAGCTCGACCATTTATATTTTAGCATAAAAATATAATTCTAGTTTATAAAGTTTAATATATCGTAAATCAATTTAATCTGCATCATCTCCAATCAGCTTATTTCAAAATTTACAAATTTATATAGACTTTTTAAAATGGATTTGAATTAAATATGGAATTATTATGATTAAAAATTCATTGTATACTTTTGGAAAATGGTTCGATCAACCCGGATTAATAAAAGCTCTTAATAAAAAAATGCCCGTTATGTTGACTGTCGGGGCATTAAGTTTAGGATTATATGATACTTTTAAAACAGAAA
Organism: Candidatus Gastranaerophilales bacterium; assembly: GCA_028691575.1. Taxonomy (GTDB): domain Bacteria; phylum Cyanobacteriota; class Vampirovibrionia; order Gastranaerophilales; family JAQUYY01; genus JAQUYY01. Next base: position 4,611 of record JAQUYY010000007.1, on the reverse strand, counting down.
AAGAGCAAAGAAATAAGAAATTAATCAAAAATATTTCTATTTTGTCACTAACTGTGTCGTCCGCACTATTCGCAACCAGGGGGCTAAAATTATTCGGAAAGCAAATTTTTGAAGGTATCGGGCATGTCCATAATTGCAAACATGGAGTTAACGAAGTATTAAAAACGTTAAAAAAAGATAATTTGTCCAATTCCAATTTAATAAAGAGTATAGAAAAAATTAGGGATGATAAATATATATCATTAAAAGAAGTAAAAAATATAAAAGCAAATCTTGAGAACATATTCGGCAATAAAAAAGCTATAGACAAAGTTATAACGACACCTCATACCCATGGGTTTAAGGACTCAATAAAGGAAATGCTGCATCTGTCATATATTGGCTTAGTTCCAGTCATAGGAGGAATTAGCGGTGGAATAATCGGAGATTTTTTAACAGAAAAAAAATGGAAAGAAAAAGTACCCGATAAAATAAAAGAAGGTTTTTATCAGTATGCCTCAAACATTTTTTTGTGTAATGTCGGAGCAGGAAGTGCATTAGGATTAATGGAACTTTTAAATGTTCAATCAAAAGGTAAAAAATTATTGGCTGCTATGTCCGGAGTTTTAGGGGTAGGAATTCTTGGTGGGAGTCAAATAGCTAATTATATAGGAAAAAAAGTTATTAACCCTATTTTTGAAAGACCTCCGAATATCAAACCTGAATCTTATCATAATCATAGTAAACTTAATTCAATAAAACATTTAAACGATGAAAGACATCCTGAAATGCTTGATGTTAGTTTGCATTTAGACGATATTGCATCCATAGGATTTCTTAGCGGTTTAAAATGGATTGCTCCGGCATTACCTCTTTTTTATTCGATTTCTGCTTATCGTTCCGGAATCGGTTACAGAAACGGTCATTCCCATAAGAACAAGTAAAAAATAACTTTGCTTATAAAATTTAAGCAAATTGGTCTATACAATATAAACCCTATGGTTGATTTGTTAAATCCTCCAAACAGTTAGAATAATTGCAGTTGGGAGAAAAACAGAGAAAAGGGGCTTTAATGGGGTTTGTTATCGGAGATTTTGATACCGATAAAGTGAAAAAATTTGCGATAAAAGCTGATTTTTCTAAAAATGTAAATAATCAAGACTCTTACAACCATTGCGTAAAAGCAGATGCACTAAGGATTCAAAATTATTATTTTGAATCTGTTGAAGAATACTTAAATGCAATAGACTATGACTGCAATAATCCTGAGGCATTTAAAGGCATGGCAATGTCTTATACTCAAATCGGGTACACAAAAAGCGCAATAGAATCATTCAACAGGGCTTTGGAGTAAGCTCCTTTTGATAGAGAATCTTATTTTGAGCTGGCTCAGCTTTATATAAAAGAAAATATTCCCTGCAAGGCGGCAAAAAACCTCAGAAGATGCTTAAGGCTTGATAAAACCAACACAGATGCAAAATTTTATTTGGGATTGTGCCATGAAATGATGAGTGAATTTGATTTGGCTATAAATATTTATAAAAAAGTAATAATAGAAGAGCCTTCCTATGTTTCAGCTTATAATAACCTTGGAACACTTTATGTGAAATTAAAACATTATCAGGATGCACTTAGTATTTTTAAAGAATTTACAAAAATTGATTCCGGCAATTACAGAGCAACCTTAGGAATGGCTGTTGCTTTTGATAAAATAGAAAAACATGCTAATGCTCTAAGATTTTATAAAAAATATTTAAAACAAACCGCCGATTCTAAAAGAAAACCGTTTGTTCTTCAGCGAATTAAGGAATTGAAAATGTTGTTAAACAGAACTGCAAAACCTCTACATTTGCGAGTGATTTAAACTTTTGTATCTATATGAATGCCAATACCTTTAACTCTTTGGTCTGTACCTTTATCAAGTGCTTTTTTTGGGGTAGATTTTCCTTTGTATAAAGGTACATCATGAATTGCATCCCCTACCTTTTGAGCTTTTGTTACAGGAGTTATCGGTAAACCGTTTTTGCTTATATTATAAAGACTTTTTCCGATTGAAGATCTTATATTAAAATTATTGCTCATTTTTTTAAATTCATCCTTTTTTATGTTCGTATTAATTAAAATGAATATATCTCTAAAATTGTTATTTTAAATTTTTATCGATATAATTTTTTACAAAATCGTTAGAATTTGACGAGTTTTTTATAAACGTTAAGGTGTTATTTATTGGCATTGATGTTGCTGTTTCTTTGTTTTCGGTTTTTGACCTGGAAAGTCTTGATCTGTCTCCAACTACTGCAATCAATGCTTTTTTGAACGGGTTTTTGGTATCCATATTTCTTTGTTTTTCATCAAGAGCTTTTAAGTTTTCATAAGATTGAGGTGTCAGAGGCATATTAACTGTTTTTCTTGCTAATATTTCTCTTGATATGCTATTTATTACGGTAACGCCCATTGCGGCAGATAAAAATTTATCATGCCATTTTTGAAACATAGCCATTGTTAATTGCATTATATAGGCAGAGTAGATTATTCTGGATGCTTCTTGAATAGTTCTGTTTTTTGCTGTTTCATTGGTTTTTTCTTTATCTCCCTTTGTATGAAGCATTGCAAGGTTATAAATATCACTAATAATGAAGAATGATGATACCCCTTTGGCTACAGGGAAATTCAGAACAGCATAGTCACTTTTTTCATATGTTTGCTGAATAGATCCATCAGCTTTTTTTATCAATTTGCCGAATTTTTCTTTCTCTAAATATTTCAAGTAATCATCGACACCTTTTTCTTTATTTTCTATTTTATTTAGAAACTGACCGATGCTTATACTGTCCTTTTTATGGCTAAATTTAAAATTATCTTTTAAATTCTGTAAAAGATTTTGTTTTGGTTTTTTCTTTTCAAGTAATATACCCTCTTCGGCTTTTTTAAAATCTTCTTTTGATAAAACATCTCTCATCCAGTTAAAAGAATTTTTTATTCCTTTTAATTCTTCATTTAATTTATGAGAATTACGGTTAAATTCATCTACCAATAATTCCAATTTTTCATCCGGTTTTAAAGTCGATGCACTCCAAAATTTTTCTTCTTCATTAACTTTAAAATAGTTATTAAATTCTTTAATAATCACTTTTGCTTTTTTATTTTCTTTATTGTCAAAATTATTTAATAAAAGATTTTTCTTTTGTTCTATAGACAATGGCGAATTTTTCCATGCATCACTTTTTTCTTGAGTTTTCAAGAAGTCGTTAAATGCAGACAAAGTGCCTTCTGCGTTTAGTTTTGCTTCTTTTTTTGCAATTTTCTTTTGTAATTGTTCGGTAATATCAGGTTTTTTTATTGAATTTGTAATTTTTTGAACTTTTTTCACAACATATCCAATACCGTTTTTAATCCAGTTAACCGGTTTAAAAACAGCATCCAAGAATTTTTTGATCGGTAAATCTTTTTTACCGAAGACAAATTCGGTTAATTCATCATAATTTGGATTTTTTTCTAAAACTTTGGATTTGCAAAAATTGGCATGTTTTTCATCAATTTTTTCCATCAAATTAATAAACTGCTCAAAATCTTTCTTGGATATTTTTTCAGTAACAGTTAATCCTTGATATGCTTTTTTAATTGATGCTACAGGCTTAAACAATTTTCTTATAGCTCCGGGATTGCCGGAAAAAGAAACTGCATTATTTTGATTTAAAAATTGTGACATTTCGGTTTTTTCGATTTTATTAGAATTTGCATTGGTATTTGCCGGAGGTTTTTTTGTTTTGTTAACTTCTTCCCCGTTTATCATTCTTCCAAATTTTGCAAGAACATCATTTCTGTTTTCAATCTCTTCTTTATTTGCCAATAATTTATCATAACTGCTAGGTAAAATAGGTCTGCCCAATAATTTTCTTCCTAAAGTATCAGATATTAAGACAACAGCGCCGGACAGAGCAAGAGCTGCAAATAGGGATTTTTTAGTAGCTTTTGCAAAGGTATCTAAGATTACTATGTTTAGATATGCCGTCAAACCTATTCTTGTTATTTCTTGAGAGAACCTTGTTTTAGCTTCTTTCCTTGATTCGTTTTGGCTTTTTGAATAAAGCATTGTTGTATTATATGCATCAGTTGCAAGGAATACACCGCCAAGAATACCTGATATAAGCCTGTTTGATGTGCTTAGAGCCGTTAAGCTGTAAGGTGCGCCGGCAGGCTTTATTGTATTTAGCCTTTTTCGCTTTAATTTATCGCTTAAAAGGTCTTCCGGTATTATTAAATCATCAATTTTTTTGGCATCAATTTTGCTGTTGTCTATTTTCCAGTTTTCTTTAAATACCTTATTTCTGTTAAATACACCGTTTACAAATTCTTCCACAACTTCGAAATTCTTTTTTATTGATTCAAAATTCTCAATTTTTGCCAGTTGCTCGTCACTTTTAAATTGTTTGCTTATAAATTTAACAGGAGCAGTAATCGGCGAGAAAAAACTTTCGCCAAGCCTTCTGATAGCACTTTTAACAGGAACACCTTTTATATTATCACCTGTAATTTTGTCGGCTTCTTTTTGGCTCATTGATATGAATTTTCTGAAATCTTTATTGTTTATGATTTCATTTTTAAAAGTTTCAGCATATTTATTATATTGTG
>JAQUYY010000006.1 GCA_028691575.1 Candidatus Gastranaerophilales bacterium | reverse complement strand
AAAAATAACATAGAAATAACCGATTTGAACTTGGTCGACAGTCGACCAAAATCAGATTCGGTCGACCGCAATGTGAGCGATAGTCGACAGTCGACAGTCGACCGAACCGTCGCCCAGCCGGTCGACAGTCGACCGAAAAAAAATAAAGACACTGAAAATAAAGAAGTTAAATCCGTGGGCGACAGTCGCTCACAAACAATTTCGGTCGACCGGACCGTGAGCGATAGTCGACCGGACACATCAGCTCGGTCGACAGTCGACCGCGAACTCCAGGCCGAAATGGCTATCCTGAAAAAGGAACTTGAACTGACAAAAAAGCAGCTCGACACAGCAACTGAGGACTATCGGAAGGACAAAGATTTTCTGCATCAGCAGATTGAAACCAAAGACACAATGATTAATCAGCAAAACCAGATCATCATGGCAACTCAAAAAAATATGAACGATATACTCCGTCATCACAACGAACTCCAGTTCAGCCATGCGAAGAAAGAAGACCTTATCAAACAACTTGAATTCGACCGCTCAAAAACTGAATCATCCGTCCGAGCCATAGCAAAACTTGAACGAATGATCGACGACGCCATAATGACCAAACGCTTAAAAGACGGCATCGAATTTTCCAAAGAACTTATGAAAGAGAAGAATAGAGGATAAAATATATAATGTTAAAAAAACAATTTCTATTAGTTGAACCTGTATCAAAAACTCCTTATCCACCACTGGGGTTAATGAAAATATCTTCGATGCTAAAAAAAAAATATAAGAATTGCCAAGTTTTTGAGCAGGCAGGGGATGAAGTTCCATTTGGTTTAAGTGAGCCAGATGAGATTTTTATCACTAGTCTTTTTACTTGGGATATAGACAAAGTTATAAAGTCAGCACTGAGTTTTAGGAGTAGATTTCCTTCAAGTAAAATACATATTGGCGGAATCGCAGCTTCTTTACTGCCTGATTATGTTGAATCCAACACCGGAATAAAACCACATGTTGGTTTATTAGATGAAGCAGAAAATATGTCACCTGATTATAGCTTGACTTTTGGAAGAAAATTGAAAACATCCATAACTTTTATTTCTCGAGGTTGTAAAAGAAAATGTAAGTTTTGTCAAGTAACCAAATTAGAACCGACATATTTTTTGAGGAAAAATTGGGTTAATGACATAAATGAAAATTATCCGTTGATAACATTTTGGGATAATAATTGGTTCGCTTCTCCAAATTTTAAAAATGAATGTAATGAATTGGTTAAATTAAATAAAAAGATTGATTTTAATCAGGGATTAGATGCACGCTTGTTCACTAAAGAAAAAGCAGAAATATTGTCTCAAATAGATATTGACCCCATTCGTTTTGCCTTTGATGATATTTCTTATGAAAAAAAAATTATTAACGCGATTACTTTGGCTCAAACATTTTTTTCTAAAAGCAAAGAAATTCGTGTATATGTTTTATATAATTTTAACGATACACCAGAAGATTTTTTTTATAGAATAAAGTTACTGAATAATTTAGAAGTTTTATCATTTCCTATGGAATACAGAGATCCTGAGGCAATAAAACAAAAATTACCAGGTAAACATTGGAATAAAGCTCTGTTGCGGGGATTAAAAATGTCTCTTTTATTTTATTATAGAAAAGGAATGATAACTAAAAGTAAAGAATCATTTAATAAAATTTACGGGAAATCATTTAATGAATTTAAAAATAAATTGTATAAAATTTATGAATATGATCGTTGTTTGAAAAAAAAATAAGCGGAGGTTATAATGGAGAATAATTTTAATTTTGATGTTCATACAAAATTAGGTATTATAAAAACAATAGGACAATCTATATATTCAAGCGAGTTATTAAAAATTAGAGAAGCCGTTGCTAATTCAAGAGATAATGAAGCAACATATTTTGTAATTTATATTGATAAAAATAATAATAGGATATCATTATTTGACAATGGAAAAGGGATATCAAAGGATGATTACGATAAAATTTTTTCTAATATTGGATATGGATTATCAAAAAAAGACAAATTGACAAATTCTTATTTTGGTTTGGGTTTAATGTCAGTAATACAATTAGGTTCTAAAGTAAAAATTGTTAGTAAAAATAAGAAAGACAATAAAACATCTTATTTGGAAATAAACACAGGAGAAATATTTAAAGAAGAAAATGAAGATAAAAACATTGATTATATAAAAAAGTTTAGCTCTTATTTTGAGAAAAATGTAAATAGAAATGAATTATCTCCTCTGATAGAAGATACAATAAAAGAAAATTTTAAAGAATTTCCACTTTCGTATACAGAAATAATAATTGAAGGATTAGATGAAAATATAATTAAACTTTTAACTGGAGAAAATAAAACTGATGAAAAATCAGAAAATAAGGATGAAGACTTTGAATTAGAATTGTGTAAATATTTACCACTTAAACCGCATAAAAACGACGATTTTTTTTCTAAAATAAAAGATGAAAAAGCCAAGCTATGGTTAAAAAAAAATTTTTCAATAGAGTTAGATAAAGCAGAACAAAAAAGTATTAACAAATTTTTTAAAAAGTGTGAATTTAAGGATAATGATGAATATTTTAAAACGATAGATGTATATATAGGTATAAATTATTCAGATAAAAAAAGTATTCCAAATGTGCAAAAGTTGAGAAAATTATGGAAATATTTTCCGAAATTTAATACAGATATTTCATTTGATACCGGAGATATATTATATGGAAAAAGTCAAGATGGAGATTTTAAATATTTTTTAGTTTTTAGTTCAGAGGATATTCGAGAATCAACAAACGCAAGTGGCTTTTGGGTAAGAAACAAAAATTTTTTAGTTAAGTCAAATGATCATTTAAGAAGAGGTAAATTCCAAATATTTACAAAACCATTAGATACATGGATTTTTTCTGAAATTTACCATAAAGATATGAATGGATTTTTAGTTGTAACAAGAGACGAATATGTTTGGAATACAAATGAATTTAGAAATTTTGTTCGTAATCTTAAAAACCTATTTGGTAATTTGGATGAGGAGTTAAGAGGATATTGGGACAAAACAAAAGAAGTCAAAAATTCTTTTATAGACCCTTATTTAGAAATAAAAAATACTAAAGTTAGCGTATTTACTAAAATAGCAGATACATTAGGGAAAATGAATATTGACTGTCATGGGGAATCAGCTGAAGAAATTTTAAAAATATTAGACGAAAATAGCGACCAGTCCTTAAAAGATAATAGTAAAAATATTTATAATTTATTACTTAATAGCGATAAAGATGAATTTTTATTGATTGATAATGAAAAGTATAAAGTAATAATTGATAAAAAAATAAAAGACGAAAAGTCATGTGAAAAGACTATAGATCGAGATAATCAAAAAGTTATAATAAGGGTTTCTCCAAAGTTGTTTGTAGGATATAAAATGGAGTTTTTAGGAAAAACTTTTGAAATTTGTTATATTAAAGATGAAATCAATAAAAATGGTTTTTGTTTAGACTTAGCAAATGCAAAAATATTTATAAACCCATTTAATTGTGATTTGTCAAAATATTCTATTTCGTTTTTACATATTTATATAGCGATAGAAATTGCATATATTAAAGTGGGTAAAACTGATGAAACTACTAATATGAGAAAATATTTATTAGATTTTTTAGGATTAGAATGTATGAAAACTAATCCTGAAAAAATAAATATTTTTTCTAAAGGATTGTCAGATATATTATCAGATATAATTGTTTGATTATAAAAAGGAGATTATTATGATAATTGAAAAAGAAGTGGATGTTTCACAAATTAAAAACGCGGTTTTACTTTTTGCTGATGTTATAGATTCTTCTATTTATAGTTCAATATTAGGATATGAAAATTATGCTAAAAAAGTATTACATTACAACGATGTCTTTAAAAATTTGGCTAAAAAATATTTTCCTTATAAGAATACAGATGAAATTTATTGTGAAATAAATTCAAAAGGAGATGAGGGTATAATATTTTGTGTTCATCCAGATAAGCCAGCATTACTGTTAAAAAGAATGTTAACCTTTTGTTTTGATTTGAAAGCAGAAATTGAGTTGCTGCAAGACTTGAAAGAGGGTTCTTCTAATGCTGTTCCTAAAAAAATGAAATTGGGAATAGGAATACATTTTGGACCAGTTTCTATAAAAATGAATGAAAATAAAACTGAAATTGAAACAATAATTGGATACTCAATTAATTATGCTAAAAGAATAGAATCAAGTTCTCGCATTGGAAAGTTTTCAAAAATTTTTCTTTCAAGAGAAGCCAAAGAAATTTTATCTGGAATTCCTTTAATAACAGAACATAATACTTATTCTTTAAAAGGAATAAAAAATGATGAGGATGTTTATGAAGTTCGAGGATATTTTATTAATGAAATATTAAACGAGAGTGAATCTCTAAATAGTAATGAATTATTGGATATATATTTATCTGATGAAAAGTCTTTTGAAATTCTTCGTGAACCTTGGATTAAAAGTTTAATAATATCAATGATAGATTTTAAAAGAAAAACAGCTGATAAAGAAAAAAAGGAAAATGATTTATTTAAATATAATAATATGCTTAAAGATTTTGCTTGGAAAAAATTTAGTGAAGAGGATCCAATAATAATATTTGTTAGAATACTGTACTATTATAATAAAAAAGAGTTTACAAAAGCATTGTCCTATTTAAAAAAAATTATATTAGAATATCCAGGATTTATTCATGCAAAAAAATTAATGATTAGTGTTTTTAATGAGGTATTAAATAGTAAACTTCAAATATCTAAAGATGATATTTTAATCCGTGATATGGCTGGCGAAATGTTAGAACATTATAATGAATATTTGTCTGAACCAGAAAGAATAATTTGTAATGAAATAATAGGAAAATTAAAATAAGTTTATTTATAATTATGGCTTAATATTTTATTTTGAAACTATTAAAGAGGAAGATAAATGAATTTGCTATCAGTGTTTAAAGATATTTTAAAAGAGCTGACATTGGGAGATGGAATCAGTGTAGTATTTTTATCTCTATTTGCTTGGTTAGGAAAATTGTATTTAGATAAAAATATTAATTCGATAAAAAAAGATAATCAAAAAGAAATAGATGGTCATAAAAATCAGTTGGAAATATTAAAAAGTATTACATTGAGTTATTCCGGGAAACAGTTTGATATTTATCTCACATTGTGGAGTTCTTTGATTGACTTAAAAAATGCAACAGAGGATTTATGGAACGCTGCGAGTGATGCAAATGTAAGGGCGCTTGCTAAAAAATTAAAAAATGGTTCATCAGAAATCAATAAAGGATATTTGTTGATTGAAGAAGAACATTACAGAGAGTTAATCGGCTTGCTTGAAGAATTGAAGAATTATCAGATTGGAAAAAAAAAATTAGTGTCTTATTATCAGAGAAAGCAGAATGAAAATGAATATATAAATAATGAAGATATTCAATGTCTAATTCAGAGAAACGAAGAAAATAAAAAGAGGATTGAAGAGTTAATAGATATTATTGGCAGAGAAATGAAAAGGAGAATGAGAGGAGAAATATTTTAAATTAATTTTTTGGATGGAAAAAACATATTCGATAAAAATTTTAATGTAGAATTTGTCCGCTTTCTTAAAGAAAACGGACAGAAAAGAAGAAGAATTGAACATATTTTTATAAAAAAAGGAGAATTCAATAAACAATGTCTGAAAAAAATACAATGTTGGACAATTCGACAAAAAAACGTGCTAAACTTTTATGTGTTGATGATCAGCCCGATATTTTAGAAATGTATAAATTTGCGCTTGAAGAACTCGGTCCTTATGAATGTATATTAGCACATAACGGATATGAAGCATTAGAAATTTTAACAAAAAGAGCAGACATTGATTTGATATTAACAGATATAGAAATGCCGATTTTAAGAGGCGATCAACTTATTAATGAATTGGAACAAAAAAATATTTCATTAAAAACTATTGTAATAAGTGATTCATATTTAAAAAAAGGTTTACACGAAAAAGAAAATGTGTTTGCGATTTTAGATAAACCGCTCACATCAGACATTTTGTTAAATACAATAAAAGAAGCATTAAATTAATTATGAAAAAGAAGAAGAACGACAATTCACAGAAATATTTATTTGATGACGAACTCAAAAAATTGTTTGATGTCATTGATAACATCGAAGATAGAGCAGTACTAGAATTCGGTCTGGAAACCGGTCTGCGCGCTTCAGATATAACCGGCATATTAACATCAAACATTGACTTTGAACATCAATACATAAAAGTTTGGGATGAAAAAAAAGATTACTGGAGAAATATCGTATTCCCAAAAACAACAGGAAACATTTTAAAAATGTATCTGAACGCCCGGAAGAAGAACGGACAAAAACTTTTTCCATATTCAGAAAAAACCTTACAACGTAAACTTCAGGAATATTGCAGACAGGCAAAAATAAGAGTTTTGAAAAAACGTCAAACCGGAACATCAGTCGGCTGGCATTGGCTTCGCCATACTTTTATTCGCCGTTCTCAAATGTTTGGCCGTGATATTAAACTCGTTCAACAGAACACTGGCGACACAATAGAAACAATTTTAAAATACTATAGAGATTTATCAATAGAAGACCGTATAAAAGAAATGGAATTAAAACCGATTTATGAAATAACAGGAGATAAAAAATAATTTGCAAATAGATTTTCATTATAACATCATATACATTTTATGCCATAGTATTGGCTATAACGAAAACATATCTTTACGAATTGCCAGAGCTTCGCAATATGTAGATGATTCAACAGAACCAGGAAAAATAAAAGATATTTCAAAAATAATAACATCTCATAAAATGTTTAATCATTCAAATTTACGAATTGAAGACCAAATTAAAATATGGTTGCCTTTTCCTTTTCCACCCGGCTTCAAAGGAAATAACCTATTTGATAAATCTATTGTTCAAAAAGATTCTTTTTCAATAAAACAAATGCTGAAAAGTTTACAAACTAAAAAAAAAGAAAATTACTTTCCTGAATATCTTGGAATATTCCTACACGTTTTGGCCGACAATTATTCTCATCAAGGATTCAGTTCATTTCTAAGCGATAGAAACGACCTTTCATTAATAAACGGAAGACAGCCATTCAAATGGATTAACTTCTTACCTGACTTTATAAAAAATTATATTTTTATGCTGATGAGATTTTTACCAGTCGAACATTTAACCGTAAATACTAACCCTGATTTACCTTATAGAAAATGGAGTTATAAAACCGGCCGTATGTTTCAGGAATGTTATATCAATAACCCTGATCGATTTAATTTCGCAGTTGATAAAATTACAGAAATTTTGATTTCACACTTCCCGGAAAACTTCAACAAAGAAAAATTTGAACAACAAAACACACTTAACAAAATTAAAAAAGTTTTAAAATCAATCTATAATTCCAATCCACTAAAACGTCATAATATTTGGCAGGAAAAAATTAAATCAGGATATTTTGATTTTATTCCTGAATCAGACATTACCTATTCAGAGCAGCAGCTCGAAAACAATACAGAATTTTTATACAACTTTCATCAAGCAGCTGCAGAATATAAAAACTATTTTCACACAAACATTACAAATAAATTATTTCAATTAGGATTAGACGATAGAATCCAAAGGAAAGCCAATGAATAAAAATCAAATCAAAGAAAAATTAACAGAATCACTTGAAAAAATTTTGCCTGCAAAATTCAATAAAGAAATTTTAAAAATCATAGATAAAAAAGGTCTTGAGCTAAGCTCAAACCCGGAAATCATATTTAAACCCAACATCAAGTTTAAAAGTGGAAAAATTTCCGGTGGCAAAATAACCTTTGAAATAAAATTTTAAAAAGGATAAATATAAAATGAGAATATTGTTAGTCGAAGACGATAAAAACCTTGCAGGATTTGTCAAAAAAGGCTTGTCAGAGGAAGGTTATGCTGTTGATTTATCTTTTGAAGGAGAAGAAGGAAAGTTTTTAGCATTAACGAATGATTATGATTTGATTATACTTGATATAATGCTTCCGGGTATTGATGGAATTTCACTTTGTAAAACAATTCGTCTGCAAAAAAAAGATATTCCAATTTTATTTCTTTCAGCAAAAGATGAAATTCAGAATAAAGTTAAAGGTTTAGATTCCGGCGCTAATGATTATTTAACCAAACCATTTGCATTCCCTGAACTTACAGCGCGGATAAGAGCATTGCTACGTCTTAATACAAGTTCAGAAAATAAAGACGGAGTATTAACAGTGGGAGAATTATCGCTTAATCTTTTCACACATAAATGTAAAAGAAATAAAATTGAGTATGATTTGTCTGGAAAAGAATTTTCTTTATTGGAATATTTTATGCGTAATCCGGATAGAGTTTTAACAAGAACTATGATTATTGAACATGTCTGGAATTACGATTTTGATAATTTTACTAACGTGGTTGACGTTTATATAAATTATATACGAAATAAAATCGATAAAGAATATGATTTTAAAATGCTGATAACTTATCGTGGTTCAGGTTATATGTTAAGGAGTAAAGAATAATGAAATTAAACCTAAAAACAAAATTAATTTTTATCTATATTTTTACTATTGCATTGCTCCTTTTAATAAATCTATTAATTGTAAATCATTATACAAAACAAATATATATTGAACATGAAGATGAAGAATTAGTTGAAAGTATGGAACTTTGTCAGAATATATATCTTGATGAAATTCAACTTCAAAATTTCAATCAACTTGATATTGAAATGAAAGATTTTAATTTTCAGGTACAGTATGAAAACGGGAAGGTTGTTTATAGCTCTCCTAAAATAAAAACTAAAAAATTATCATTAAAATACAATAATGTTTATCCGTTTTTTTATAATAAAAAATGGTCAGACGGTAAAGAATATAGATTTTATCTTGATAAAAAAAATATAAGTGGAATAGATATTTATTTTGTTACTTACATTTCGCTTACTGATGAACTTGAATTTATTAATGAAATTACGGTAATAATTGCTTTATTATTTATAGTTTCTTGTATCATTATTGTTTTAATCTCAGTATTTTTTGTAAATCGCGCTTTTACACCTGTTGAAAAAATAATAAATAACATATCTGAAACAACTATAACAAATCTGGACCAAAAATTAAAAATAGAATCAAACAATGATATTCTTGAAAAGTTATTTGAAACATATAATTATATGAGGAAACGTCTGGGAATATCGTTTACCAGTATTAAACAATTTATTTCAGATTTTTCGCATGAAATAAAAAATCCTTTAAGTGTTATAAAAAGCGGTATTGAATTAACAATGAAACAGCCTTATATCAAAGAAAAAGAAATCAATGTGCTGCAAAGAACAATTAATGAAGTGGATTCAATAAACAGAATGATAAATGAAATGTTGCTTCTCACAAGAGCTGATGCTGATTCTTTGGTTTTGAATTTAAAAAAAATTAAAATTAAAGAGATTGTAGAATTTGTATCGGATATAGGCCGAATTATGGTTTCAGAAAAACAGATTGAGTTTAAAACCGAAAATAAGATTAAAAATATACAAATAAATATTGACGAACAGAAAATCAAACAGATTTTTATTAATTTGTTAAATAATGCAGTTGAATATACTCAACAAGGAAACATTACTGTAATGTTTCAAAAAAATAGTGATCAGCTGATATTTACTGTTTCAGATACAGGAATTGGAATTTCTCCAGAAGAATTAGAAAAAATTTTTCAACGTTTTTATAGAGTAGACAAAATAAGAGCCAGGGAAAATAAACATTTCGGATTAGGATTATCAATTGTTAAAACATTAGTTGAACTCCATAACGGAACCATATCTGTAAAATCAGAAATTAATAAAGGAACATCAATAAAAATCAGTATACCATTTTTTTAAAAAATATATAATTTTAACCAGTTAACTAATCTTGTTACCTCAAAATAATATAGAATGGTATGTTTTATATAATGCTTATCTTATATAAAAAAATCAAAAATTCTAAACATTAGAAAATTCTAATACAAATTTAATATTCCCTTAATTTAGATATGTTATGTTAATAATAAATTTAATTATTAGGGGAATATTATGTCAAATTTTTTGTTTAAACATTTAGAACGATACAAAAGCATTTTATTTTTTTGTATTGCATTTGTGATCATATCTTTAATAACACGTTGTATATTATTTTTTTCAATATTTGCTGAAATATCAACCCCATTATTAGCAATATTAAAAGTAATAATTTTAGGAATATTTTTTGATGTCGTAACATTTTCCTATATTATAATTCCATTATCATTATTTATATTTTTCATCCCTAATAAATTATATAATCACAAGTCATTTTCCTATATTATTAAATCTACATATTTTTTTTTCTTAACATTAATTACATTCAATGGCTTTTCTGAATATCTTTTTTTTGATGAGTTCGGAGTAAGATATAATTTTATAGCAGTGGATTATTTGGTTTATACTAATGAAGTGGTAAATAATATTTTGGAATCTTATCCTATGATTAAGATTTCAGGTTTAATTTTATTAATATCTTTAATGTTCTTTCTATTAACCCAGCATTATTTTAATTCATTAAAAAAAGAAAAAATTTTATTAAGAAAAAAAATAACAGGTTTTTTAATTATTTTATTATTACCTGTTTTAAGTTATTTTACAATATCAGATAACATGTCGGAAATATCATATAATAAATATGAAAATAATCTTATTAAAAATGGAATTCACTCGCTTTTTTCTGCGTTTATTAATAACAAACTTGATTATAAAGATTTCTATTTAACTTTGGATGAGAAAAAAATAAAAACAAAAATAAAAAACCTGTATGATATTAGGAATTATCAAAATAATCTTAAACATAAAATTTTTCGTAAAATCAAAAAATCCGGAATTGAACAGAAATATAATGTCATACTAATTACGGTTGAAAGTTTAAGTTCTGATTTTTTAGGTGCTTTTGGAAATAAACAAAATTTAACACCTAACCTCGATAAAATTGCAGAAAAAAGTATTTTTTTTACAAATTTTTATGCAACGGGAACCAGAACAGTTCGTGGACTTGAAGCAATAAGTTTATCTTTTCCTCCTACTCCGGGACGTTCAATAATAAAACGCCCTAATAATGAAAATATGTTAAGCAGTATTGGTAAAATATTTCAACAGAAAGGATATCAAAATAAATATATATATGGTGGACACGGATATTTTGACAATATGAATTATTTTTTTGAAAATAATGGTTTTTCTATTGTTGATCGGACAGATATGTCTAATGATGAAATCACCTTTTCTACAGCCTGGGGCGTATGTGATGAAAACTTATTTGATAGAGCAATCAAAGAATGCGATAAATCATATAAAAAACATCAACCGTTTTTTAACCTTATAATGACAACTTCAAACCATAGACCATATAAATATCCTGATTTAAGAATTGATATTAAATCAGGAACAGGAAGAGAAGGCGCGGTTAAATATACGGACTACGCTATTGGTAAGTTTATAAACTCTTCAAAACGGAAAAAATGGTTTAAAAATACAATTTTCATTATTGTTGCGGATCATTGCGCCAGCAGTGCAGGCAGAGAGGAATTGAATGTAAAAAAATATCATATTCCATTTATGATATATGCACCTGGAATATTACACCCCGAAGTGATTACAAAACTATGCAGTCAGATAGATGTCGCTCCAACAATCCTTGATATAATGAATTGGTCTTACAATAGTTATTTTTTTGGTAAATCAATTTTTAAAATGAACCGCAATGAAGAAAGAGCATTTATTGCAAATTATCAGAAATTGGGATTGCTTAAAAATAAAGAATTGATTGTTTTATCTCCTCAAAAAGAATCGAATTTATATGCAGTTGATTTAAAAAATTATTTTATTAAGCAGAATAATAATTTTCAATTAAAAAAAAATATGGAGGAACTCGCTATTTGTTATTATCAAACTGCGTATGATTTATTTAGAGAACATGAAAGCAAATAATATAAAATTTATTTTTAATAAAAAATATTTATTAATAATTTTAATCCTTATTCTGATGTTTTTTGAATTTTCAAATACGGATGTATTTATTCAGAATTTTTTTTTTAATAGAAAAACAAACACCTGGATTATAGGAGAACATTTAAACGGTTATCAGATATTAAAATTGATTTTTTATAAAGGAATAAAAGGAGTTTTAATTATTTTTGGAATAACTCAAATAGTATTAACAATAATAAACTATAAGGCAAAAAAAGACATGAAAAAAAATATATTTATTATTTTTTCATTATCTCTAATACCCCTTACAGTTGCAGGATTAAAACAGGTTACAAATGTTTATTGTCCTTATGAATTGAATATATATAACGGGAATAAACTGTATATAAAATTGTTAGAAAAAAGTTCTCATAATTTAAAAATAAAAGGTAAAGGTTTTCCAGCCGGACATGCTTCCGGGGGTTTTTCGTTAATGTGCCTCTTTTTTATAATGAAGCGAAAAATATTGGGCTTTATGATTGGATTTTTTACTGGTTGGACAATGGGATTATATCAAATGATGCGTGGTGCGCATTTTTTATCACATACAATAATAAGCTTATGGATTGCCTGGTTTCTAATCCTTTTTTTAAAAAAAATTATATTTAAGGAAAATTAATATGAAAAAAATATATAAACTTATTATTTATTTTTTATTGATAAATACAATTTTTGTTCAAGCGGATAACATCATAGTTGAAAATATTGAAATTATTCATAACCCAATATTTGATACTGAAAAAGTCAAAAAGTTTAAATCAATAACTAAGTTGGGAAATAAACTGCATTTTAATACCAAAAAATCGGTGATTTTAAAAACATTACTTTTTAAAAAAGGGGAGAGTGTAGATGATGAAAAAATTAAAGAAAGTGAAAGAAAATTAAGGAGCTTAAAATTTATAGGCGAAGCAGAAATTACTAAAGAATTGATTAAAGACAACAAATATAATCTTAAAATAAAAATTCGTGATCAATGGACCACTCTTATTGGCGGTTCAATTAAATCGCAAGGGGGAAATAATTCTGCCCAAATTCGTATTAAAGAAGATAATTTATTTGGTTATGGAAAATCAATTAAGGTAAAAAATAAATTGTGGGGTTCAGGAGATTCTACCGCTTTTTTTCAATTAGATTATTTTGATCCTTATTTTTTAAATTCTGAACTTAATCTTAAATTACATCTGATTGATCAAACAAAACAAAAAAATGAATCAATTTATATTGGATTGCCGTTTATTTCACAGAATAGCAAATTCTCCTGGTACGCTCAAATGAATAGAGATTATTATAATGAACATAGTGCAGAAGAACGTAATTTGAAACTGGACTTTAAATATGCTATTGGAAAGCCGTATAATAAATTATTTTATCGGGCAGGATATGATTATATAAAAGAAAAAAATTCAACTACAACTTACCATTACTTAATTCGATTAGGAATTGGAAAAGAAAAATTAAAATATATAAAACAAAAGTATTTGCGTAAAAGCGGATTGATTGAAGATGTTAAATTGGGATATGAAACATTTATTGATGTTATTTGGTTTATACCAAAACCTACAAATGAACTTTCTGGAAATGGAATATCTGCTAAATTTGATTATGGAAAAAAGAAAAACAATAATTTTATGTTTTTAAATCTTAATGCTCAATATAATTATTATAAAACTGCAAAAGAATTTTTTTATGATTTTCAGATCCAGAATTACTATAAATTTAATAAAAGATTTTTATCTATTTTTCAAAGTAGATATCGCCAAATACATGATGATAAAGATTATAATTCGTTGAATTTAGGTTTTAAAACAGGATTGCGTGGTTATACAGATGACGCTTTTTCCGGAAAAAAAATATTTATAAACAATTTTGAATTAAGATATTTTTTTGAAAAGCCATGGTTTCAATTTATAAAACCTGCGATAGGACTATTTTTTGATATAGGTTCTGTTGATTCTAAAAAGGATAATTTGAATTTATCAGATTTTAAATTCGATATTGGTTTCAATTTTCAATGGCATTTATATAAATTATCTGACCACGAGGTAATACATTTTAATTTTGCTGTTTCTGATAAAGCTGATTTTTTATTTACAGTTGGTAATAGTATTAATTTTTAATATTCATTTGTTTTATCTCCATTTCAGATTTGCTGTTATTTTATTTAATAGCAAACCTTATTTCTTTTTCAAACATTAGAAAATTCTAATGTTATTTTAATAAAGGATTAATGATAATTTGTTACACTATTAAAAATATATGTTTTGATTATAAATATGGATTAATAAAATGAAAGAAAAATTTAGTTTAAAGTTTTTATTTAAAATTTATTTATTTTGGATATTTTATTTTTTTTTAATAAGAATTTATCTGATAATCGATAATCAGTTATTTAATATTAAACTATCTACAATTTTAAAAGGATTTTTAATCGGCATCAGATATGATATTGTTGTAATAGGATATTTTTTAGGTCTTATTGTTGTATTATTTCCTTTATTAGATAAACATATTATTTCCGAAAAAATATGTAAAAAAATTGTTATAATTTATAATTCTATTTTAACATTTATTTTTGTTTTTTTCAGCATTATAGAAATATATTTTTTTAAGGAATTCGGGCAAAGATTTAATCATAAATCAGTTGAATATTTGATTTATCCTAAAGAAGTTTTGGGAAATATTTGGGCATATTATCCAATAATAAGGATTTTTATAATTGCGGTTATATTAACTTTTTTTATTAGTAAATTATTAAATAGATTTATACAACCTTCAGAATATTTTAAAATAGGTTTTATAAAAAAAAGTTCTTTATGGTTTATTATTTTGGTTTTAATGTTTATTGGCTGCAGAAGTAGTTTTGACCACCGCCCTATAAATATAAGTTTAGCCTATTTTTCAAACTCCCAACTTTTAAACGAAATTAGTAATAATGGTTTTTTTACTTTTATTTATGCAGTTTATGATAAAATAAAAAATGAGGTTGATTTTGAAAAAAAATATATTTATACAAATGAAATTGAAGCTGTAAAAACTATAAAAAAATTATTAGATAATAATAAAAATGAATTTGTTGATACAAATAATATAACAAGAAAAATTACAAATTCAACAGAAGAAAAAAAATATAATGTTGTGATTATACTTGAAGAAAGTCTTGGAGCTGAATATGTCGGTTATTTAAGTAAAAAATATCATAATTTAACGCCCAATATAGATAAAATTGCAGAACAGGGAATTATATGTGAAAATGCTTTTTCTAATGGAACAAGAACTTCAAGGGGAATAGAAGGCGTGATAAGTTCTTTCCCTCCTATACCTGGCGAAAGCACTATTAAACGTTCAAAATCACAGAATAATTTTTTTACTTTAAGTCGAGTTTTAAAAAGTAAAGGTTACACAAATTGGTTTATATATGGCGGTCAGGCTATGTTCGATAATATGAGAGGATTTTTTAATTCAAACGGAGTTAATAATATAGTGGAAGAAAAAGATTTTATAAGTCCGATATTTGAATCTACATGGGGTGTAAGTGATGAGGATTTATTTAATAAAGCTGACGAAATATTTTCACAACAAACCCAACCGTTTTTTTCTCTATTATTAACTACATCAAATCATATGCCTTTTACATTTCCTGAAAATAGAATTAAAAAAATTATTGAAGATATTCCTGAACGAGATAGACTGAATGCTATAAAATATACAGATTATGCAATAGGTGAATTTTTAAAAAAAATTAAGAATCGCCCTTATTTTAAAAATACTTTGTTTGTTATTGTAGCGGATCATGGGACTCGTGTTTTTGGTAAAAATATAATACCGATTAATAAATTTCATATACCAGTAATATTTTATGGCCCGGAAATATTAAAAAACTATCCTAAAAAAATTAAAACAGTTGTTGGACAAATTGATATTGCTCCAACAATTTTAAATATTTTAGGAATCAATTATACATCCACTTTTTTTGGTAGAAATATTTTTAAAATTCCAGAAAACGAAGGATTTGCATTAGTCCAATATGGTGAATTATTAGGTATGATAACTTTAGACTCTTTAACAGTCTTATATCCAGGTAAGAAAATTAAAAAAGTAAAAAATGATTATATTAAAAAATATCAATTGTCTCCAAAAAATTTGAATACAAAAACTATTATTTCAGATTATTTCAGTTTAGCGTGGCACTATTATATAAATGAAAAATATATTATTGAACAATATTAAATTTAACACCCTAAAATTTAAAACTTTAAAACAAAAAATATATAGCCGTTCTTTTTTTATCCGACTTTATTTCAAGTTCAATTTTTGCCATTCAATGCCGAATTTTTGACTTAAACCTTATTCTTTGCCTTTCAGCATATACCAAAACAAACACATATTCCAACCAGTTCCACCAACTGAAATCTAACGCCAACCACAGCAATTAAACGGCAAGAAAAACGCACATTTTTTTCAAAACCGCCCAAAACGTCATTTTTTAAGCCATTCTGATGAATGCCAATAAAAAGCTTTGAATTTTGGAAATATACTATAAACTATGTTCCATATTTGGAACAGATGTTCTATAAATGGAACATAGAAACGAAATCAGTTTTTCGATAAATCGCAAATGTTTTCGATTTTCCGAAAGTTATTTGTTTTCAAACAATGAAATTAAAATTGGTCTTTCAGATTCGGAAATACTTTTAAGTATTTTTTGCTTCCATTTTTTAGGAAGTTTAGAATACCGGTCTTGGACTTTGCTTATCTCAACTTTAGTCATAATATCCAAGCCTTGCCGAATGTCTTTTTCTTTTTTGTTTATGTTTGTTTTGGGATTTGTTTTTCTGAGTTGAGCAATAAGAAGTTTATGTAAAGCATAATTTATAGGATCAGGTAAAGTAATATCTAAATCATTAATCTTGATTTTTATATAATTTTCATTCAGTAATTCCAGATAACGAATTGTAATTGCATTTAACCCGATAGCGCGAAAAGGAAAATTCTTTTCAACGCCTTTGCTTTTCATTTCTGTTAAAAATTCAATCTTAAAATCTTCACGTTCAAATTTATCAATTTCACTGGTTAACGAACGGAACCATTTAAATCCATGATTTTCTAACAAAGGAATAATTTCGATTTTATTTGGGAAACGAGTATTTCTGGAAATAAAAATATCAATGTCCGTTGTGTGCAGACTTTCTGCCGCTATTTTGTTTTTGAATAAATAATTATTATAAACCCAATAAGCCCAACTTCCTATTATAACAAATTTATCAGTAGCTTGTGTTTCATTTATTGCTTTGATAATATCAAAAAAATTATTTAACAATGGATTCATACTTTAAACTCCGTTCGATAAACTTAATTCTTCGGTCAAGTTTTATCATAATATTTTTTTCATTTTTTGCGTCATCAATAAACACTTGATATTTTTTTACTTCTTCAGGAGAAAGTTTCCCTAAATATTCAGATTTGACTTTATTATCTTCCCGCCATTGTAAATAATAATAAACACTTTTTCCTACTTTTTTTTTTCTGATATGAGCTTTAGCAAATCGACTATTTGCTTTTTTTTTATATAAATTTTTTCGCTCTTTTGCGTTATATAATTCTTCTTTTAAAACATCAATTATTATATCGCCCATGATTAAAACTCCTTAACTTACTTTTGACCTACAAAAATAATAAAATATTTTATTGTGTAAGTCAAGTAATTATTTTCAACACGCCACCACGCCGCTTCGGCATAAAGACCTTCATCCCTCAATTCTTCGGACTTCGGCCTTTATGCCTCCGCTTTGCCGAGCAAGCAAGCAAAACAACAATGTCCGCTCCGCCGAAAAATCAGAGCCGTCATTCTTCCGACCTCTGATTTTTCGGCTACGCTAAGCAAAGCAAGGAGAACTCCCTCCCTCCCTTCAATCCAAAAAATAAAGCCAGTACCTGCCGTCTTTTGCGTGATGAGCCGGCTACGTCAGATATCACTGTGATATCTGCGCATAGCACGGCTCATCACACGGACGGCAGCAGAGGTCGGATATGCTCACATATCCGCTCAGCCTCCACGCTCCATCCAGACTGACACTCTGAAAAATTTTAAAGTTTCCGTGTCGTGTCGCCTGGCTTGGAGCGTTCCGGCTGGCCTTCGCTGCGCTCAGGACATACTGGCTTTTTTTCTTCCCTTCAGGGAGGGAGGGAGTTGCTGACCTGCGGTCAGCAAGTGGAAGTCGCTTCGCTCCATTATTTTTAAACGCTCCGTTCCGCAGGAAAAGCCGTGTTGCAATCTTTGCGCCAGCTTCCTTGCTGTCACATTTTTTGCATACGCAAAAAAACAGATTTCAACACTAAAAATCACATCTGAAAACAATCCTATTTTTCAGAAGTGATTTTTCTTTTCCAGCTCCAATCCGCTTTTAATACGCTGCGCAGTTTCGCAGATAAACAGCCTTCGCTGGCGCTCCGGCAGATTATCTTTTTGCTCAACTGCTCCGCTAAGTCGGTATGCTTCGGCTTTGCTCGATAAACTGTTT
>JAQUYY010000204.1 GCA_028691575.1 Candidatus Gastranaerophilales bacterium | reverse complement strand
TTTAACTTACAAAAAGGCAGAAAATGACTAAGAAAAAAAAGAAAATTTTAGCAATAAACTTTGGCGGAATTGGAGATGAAATACTGTTTTTTCCTGTGCTTCAATCTCTAAAAGAAGCTTATAATTGTAAAATCACACTTACTTGCGAGCCAAGAAGTAAGTGTGCCAAAGATTTAACTAAAAATATTGATAAAATTATAACCTGCGATATAAAAAGCAATAAAAAACATGAAAATTTAATAAAATTTGCCCTAAAAGCAAGATTCCAAGGGTATGATACGGTTATTTCTTCAGGAAGTTCAAAATTCATTTCACTTTTGCTTTTTTTAACAGGAATAAAAAATCGCTACGGCTATGATACAGGCAATTTAAGCCATTTTTTACTTACTAAAACTGTAAAGCTAAATAAACAGCAGTATGCAGGCAATATGTATCACGATTTAATCAAACCCTTGTTACCGAATGCAGAATTTAAATTACCCAAAATTGATGTGAGCAAGGAAAATATTGCTTTTGCAAAGTCAATAATTCCTAAAAACAAGAAAAAAACTATTTTAATTCATCCCGGAGTCAGCCAAATGAGCCTTCAAAAAGGAATGATAAAATTTTGGAGTGCAAAAAACTGGGCAGAGCTTGTTTTATCAATTTTAAAAACCGAAAAATATAATGTAATTATTGCAGGGAGTAAGGATGATAGAAGTACAATTCGAAAAATTAATTATGAATTAAGTAAAGAAGATTTTGATAAATCCTGTTTCATTGATATAGCTGAAAAAACAAAAAATATTGGTCAGTTATCAGCATTAATATTACTTTCAAATGTTTTAATCTGTTCCGATTCTGCGCCAATGCACATTGGCGTTGGTACAAAAACAAAAACCATTGCTATTTTTGGCCCAACCGATGAAAAAAAACTTTTACCTGAAAATAATAAATTTATTGCAATAAAAAACGATGAAACAACCTGTCGTCCTTGCCTTTGGGACAAAAGACAAACAACTTGTGAAAAACTTGATTGTTTAAAAATTTCTCCCGATAAAATTATGGAATTATTAAAGTAGTTTTATTCATATAAATACTTTGCAGAACAACCTCGACCATAGTTGTCAGTTGCTGTTGAGCTTTCTATGCAGGTTGTTGACGGATCTTGCCATCCTTTTGCTCCTTCCGGAATTAATGCATTTGTGGTTATATTTGCATAAAATATATCTTTTCCTACTGTATTCGGTTTCTTAAATCCATTTACATCTACAACTATAAATCCGCATCTTGTATAAGTACCTACTGAGCTGCTGCAATTTGAGCTACCAATATAAAATAACATTAAACTGCCATTGTTTATTATTAAACCCGGTTCTCCAACATTATTTTTACCTGTTCCATTTAAATAATACCAGCTATTTGCTCCTGCATGCCAGCAACCACCGGTGCTTGCTCCACTTTCTGTTCCTCCATAACCGGTTGTTCCTGAACAATCTTTAATTATATTAAGTTTTGATGCATAAGCATTTTTTAAATCTTCAGTTCCTGCATTATCTCCGGGAAAAGCACCTAATAAAGTTCCACCATTGTCGGCAATTATCATCATTGTTGCTTGAGATAAATCAGAGTAAGACTTTTTCCACGCTGCTTTTAATTCAGCCTCGCTTGTTGTGCCAAACAACATCGGAGTAACTATTGATGCAATTATTCCGATTATTGCAATCACTATTAGGGTTTCTGCTAAAGTAAATGCTTTTTGCTTTTCTTGGTTGCTCGCATTAAACGGCATTACACTTGCCTGCTTCGGGTCACGCCCCGAACCTGCAAGTTTCAGCCTCTGCTCGCAATCCGCTTCTGCCAGAGTGAAGCCTAATTTCTTATTTTGGGCTTGATTTTTCATCTATTATCTCCTTTATTCTTTTTAATTTGTCTTTTTATTTATTATCTCCTATTTTATCATCGAATTAGTTGACTTATACAAGGATGTCATTTTATTTTCATTCAAAATAAAATCCGTCCTGTTTCATTCTCTCAATCATTTCATATAAATTTTCGTCAGAAGAAACAATCGAAATTCTAAAAAAACCTTCTCCGTATTTGCCGAAACCAGTTCCGGGAACAACTACTATGCCTGATTTTTCAAGCAACTCAGATGTAAATTCTTCAGAAGTTTTATATCTTGCAGGAATCGGCAGCCACAAATAAAATGTGGCTTTTGGAATAATCAAATTATCTATATCCCAGCCTAATTCTCTAAAACCTTTTGTTAAAATCTCTTGTTTTCTCTGATAAGCAACATTTGACTGTTTAATATACTCATCACCCTCTGGAGCAACCAAGATTTCTGATGCTGCTTTTTGAATTACCTTAAAAAGACCTGTATCAACCGTTGCTTTCACTTTCCCTAAAATAGTAATCGCATCAACATTTCCACAAGCCCAGCCGATTCTCCATCCAGTCATGGCATAGGGCTTGCTTAAGCTGTGAAACTCAATTGCAATATCCTTAGCACCTTCAAATTCTAAAATGCTTGCAGGGGCTTCCTGCCCTTCAAAATACATATCAGCATAAGCCAAATCGCTCACCAACAGGATGTTTTTGCTTTTGCAAAAATCTACAACATTTTGCAGATATTCCCTTGTTGCCGTTGCGCCAAGAGGATTGTTCGGATAATTAATAACCATTGCTTTGATTTTAGCAGGATTTAAACCTTCCAATTTTAGTTTTTCAATAAGCTGCTCAGGTTTTGGCATAAATTCATTTTCATAAGTCAATGGAATAGAAAAAGCCTCTCCGCCAAGAACTCTGATTTGCTCTTTATATGAAGCATACCCCGGATCAGGGATTAAAATTATGTCTTTTTCTTCTTTTATTAAACTCGGAGTAATCATTGCCTTAAAAATATGATTCAAGCCTTCTTTTGAGCCTATTAACGAAATAATTTCAGTTTTTGGATCTAATTTAACACCAAATCTATTTTCCATTCTTTTTGCAACAGCTTCTAAATAAAAAAGTTCCCCTTTAGGGGTTGAATAAGAATGAATGCCGTCAATATCAAGACAATTTTTCAATGCATCAATAACAAATTTGGGCGGAGACTGAACAGGCGCACCAATACTAAGATCTATCGGTTTTCTTCCTTTTGCGGTTAATTCAGGTGTAAGTCTGATTGTATCTTGTTTAATACGAAACATAATATATGTTCCAAGAGTTTTTACCTGCTCTGAATATAAACTTTTAATATCAACTGAGTTAGACATAATTTGCTCCTATTAATCATAATAGGTAAATTATAATAAAATATTCAAAATAAAGCTAGTTTTTAATATTTCTATTCAAAACTTTTCCAACTACATTTGTAACAGTTGCTTAACAATCTTGACAAAAAGAGAAAGAAATTTTTTTAGGGTAGTTTATTGAAGTATCAATCCCCCAAATCTCCTCCCAAGATTGAGATGGCTGCCAATTATCGGCAGCTTTTTTTTAACCGTAATTTTTATCCAGATAATCAACAATTTCAGCAGATTCGTACATCATTATTCCTTTATCCAAATCCATTAGAAACGGTACTTGATCCTGCCCGCCAAGAGTCATTAAAATATCTCTTTTTTCTGTTCCATGTCTTACATTCCGGCAAATGTAGTCCAAATCCAACTCTGTAAGTTTTTCTCTAACTCTTTTGCAATACGGACATTGTTCAAATTGATAAAGTTCTAACATATTATTCTCCTTAGAAATAAACATTAATAAATTGTTGTTTATTCTATTACTTAATTACAACTTTTCAATTAAACAATTTGATTATTTTAATTTTGATATTCATTATAAAAGGTGTGCAGCTTTGCTGTTATTTCTGAAAAAGCATTATGTATTCATGTTTAAATATATAAAATCCGCCGGCTAATGCTCTGTATCTCCACAAATTAGCATCTTTTCCTTTA
>JAQUYY010000203.1 GCA_028691575.1 Candidatus Gastranaerophilales bacterium | reverse complement strand
CAGAAATCCCTTTAATACCTGCAGGTGCAAGAGGTTATTTAGATCCGTCAACAACTTGTATAGAAGGTTCAACAGCAACAGGTAATAATGGTGATGGCTGTGCTGCAAAATATCTGTATGAATAAAAAGCAAAAATATCAGTCAACAATTAAACATCTGTCATTCCGCACTCGATGCGGAATCTAACCAACAAACAAATTAATGTGATGATTTTTCATAATTTAAAAGCGTTTCTTTAACAGTTTGGATGAATTTATTTCTAAATGATTTTGGATAAACAGCTTCACAGTATTCGCCGTATCTTAATAATCTTTTCAATAAATATTCTTTATCATCCTCATAATTAGCTACTATGATTGAGTCCTCATCTTGATATTCACTATTTTCAACAAATTTTTCATTATCATAAAGGTTATAACCTTTAGCCAATCTTCCTTTTAGTTTAAACATTACAGGAGTCATTATATTATCGTATTTTGATTTTTGAGGAAGCTGCCTTATTTCTTCAATGTAATCAAGCAGAAATGCCTGCTTCTCGCCGGCAATAGGGTTATATCCAATCAAACAGATGTTTTTGGAATCATATTTTAAAAGTTTAGGCTCTAATGTTATATTTTTTGTCATTTCATCAGAAGGAAGCCTATATTTGATAAAAACTCTCTGTCCATCGCTGCAGCTTTGTTCTGCTTTTGGTAAAATATCCCGGTATTTATTATAATTATTATTTAATTTTGTTTGTGTCTGCTTTAATTTTTTTCGTTCTTTATTTAAAAGTTTGAGATCATCATCAGTCAAAAATTTTGAAGTTATGTTCATGAATTTTGCGAAATCATTTATAATTTTATTTTGATAAAGAGAATTTATGTAATTTTCAGTAAATGCCAGAGAAGAGATATCGTTTTTATCCATATTTAACAGCTGGGGCTGTTTATCCACATAGTAATAATATGTCCGATTTTTCTTAATTTTGCAAATGTTTACACCGGCTGATTTTAAAGTATTCAAATATTTAATTACAGCTTCTCTTGATATAAATTTCGGATCTATTTCATCATTTTCAATTATTGTAATAAGTTCATCTATTGAGAGTGATTTTTGGGCTAAATTTTTCATCAATAACATTATTCTATATGCAGTTGAGTTAATTTTTGTTTTTTTATTCATATGATTTTAGTATCCTATTCAATTTTGATAAAACTTGCTCTTTCATATGCTCAGGAGAAATTAAAGTACAATTATTGCCGTAATTTAAAACTTTTTGAATAAAATTAAATTCGTTATAAACTTTGGTTTCTATTATTATTTCGTTTGTATTTTTTTTAATTATTTTTTCTGCATTTTCCGGTTCAAATAAGTAGGCAGAAGTACCCGTTAACTTATATTTTACGATTATTGGCACTACTTTTTTTTCTTGAGAAGCTATCGAAACTGTTTTTATATCTTTTATTCTATCGATGCGCAAATGCAAAATTTTATCTGTTTCTTTATTTAGACAAGATAAATATATTGTATTATTTTCACATATTATTTTTCTTGCAATAATTTCCATTTGTTTTTCTCCTTTTTCCGGAGAAATGTATATTAAGCCGACTCTTCTTTTTTTAGCACAATATTTATTAAGGAGTTTGATTTTTTCAATTTCTTCTTTTGTATAGAAATAAGAAGTTTTTGGCTTTATCATTTTATTCCATCTTAGAATAGTTTCTTTATCAAAAATTTCAATAAATTTCAGTATAAAATTATCATTGTCTATAATAAAATTCCAGTTATTACAAAGAGACAAATGTTTTCTTATATTAAGAAATTCTTGTAAAAAAACAGATGACAAGCTTAGCTTAAAAGGATGATCAATTAAGACATATTTATAATTATTTTTTGAAGAAGGTCTTTTTATTTCGCAACCGATTGCTCTTAGGGTATTTATATACAAAGTAACAGAATCTTTTGAAATGTCATCTAACCCATTGGCTTTAGTTTTTAAAAATTGGTTAATTTCTTCATAGGTGCAGGGGGTTTTTAATAATAAATTAAAAATTTTTGCACACCTGAAGCCTGTTAAACTTATGTTATCAAATTTGTTAATTGACTTCTCGTTTTGATTTTGAACCATAAACCATACCGTATTTACGCATCTATATTATTTATTATATAATGTTATATGAAAAATATTTAAAATTAAATATTATATTTTTAAGAAAAGTGAAAAAAATGATAAATTATATTTGGTTATTTTTTATAATATCATCAATTATTATAGGCGGATTTAACGGTAAAATCGCTGAAGTAGGCACTTCAATGATATCATCGGCACGTCTTAGTGTAGATATTGCAATATCTTTAGTAGGAATTATTGCTTTTTGGCTTGGTATGATGAAAATAGCTCAGGAAGCAGGTCTGATTGACAAAATTGCCAAATCAATTAAACCTGTTACCAAAAGGCTTTTTCCTAATATACCCGAAGATCACCCTGCAATCGGTACGATGGCTATGAATTTTTCGGCAAATGCACTTGGATTGTCTAATGCAGCCACACCTATCGGAATAAAGGCAATGAAAGAATTGCAAAAGATTAATCCGATTAAAGATACGGCTTCTAATGCAATGTGTACGTTCTTGGCTATTAATACAGCGGGTTTTCAGCTAGTTCCTGCAACTGTTATCGGTATTTTAGCGGCAACAGGCTCTAATAATCCTACGGAAATAATCGGACCGACAATGATTTCAACATCAATAGCTTTAATAACTGCTATTATTGCAGTAAAACTTCTTGAAAAAGTTTCAAAACTACCTCAAGGAGACGAAGAATGCTAAAAGAAATTCTGAATTTTATATCTGTTTGGACTTTGCCGTTGCTTGTTGCTTCCATATTATTATGCGGAGTCTATGCAAAAATTCCATTGTATGAAACTTTTATAAAAGGAGCTAAGCAGGGCATTGGTGTGGGTGTTAAAATTATTCCGTTCCTTGTTGCTATATTAGTTGCAATCGGAATGTTTAGGGCATCCGGCGCAATTGACTTGATTGCACAATTTTTAGCTCCTGTTTTGGATAAAATTGGCATGCCTGCAGACGTATTGCCATTGGCGATTATAAGACCATTATCAGGAAGCGGTGCATTAGGAATAATGTCTGAAATCGCCGGCGAATATGGTGGAAATGCCTTTGTATCAAAACTTGCAGCTGTTATGGTAGGAAGTACGGAGACAACTTTTTATGTATTAACAGTTTATTTTGGCTCTGTTGGAGTGATAAAATTCAGGCATGCTCTAATAGCAGGGCTTATTGCAGATGTTGCAGGACTAATGACAGCATTATTTGTCAGTCAGGCAATGTTTTTGTAAAATATTTCTCGATTAATATCAATTTAAAATTTTAACTGTTCTTATAATAAAAACAATAAAAATATGCTATTCATACAAGTATTTTGCAGAACAGCCTGTTCCATGATTATCTGTTTCTGTTGAGCCTTCTATACAAGTTGTGGATGGGTCATATGAACCTCTTGCTCCATATGGAATTGATATATTTGTTAATATACTTGATGCAAAAATATCTTTACCCAATGTATTAGGTTTTTTAAATCCGTTCACGTCTACATAAAACCATCCGCATCTGACAAAATCGCCGTTTGGATTATTACAAGCTGATTTTTCAAGTTTAAAAACTAATAAACTACCATTATTTAAAATCATTCCGGGTTGAGTAAGTCCGGCAAGAGTTGTTCCATTTAAATAATACCAATTAGCCGATTCATGCCAGCAACCTTCCAAGCTTGCGCCTGTTCCGCTGCCTCCGCCATATTCAGAATTGCCGGAACAATCTTTTATGATATTTAATTTAGAAATATAAGCATTTTTAAGATCCTCAGCTCCGACATGATCGCCTGGGAAAGCACCTGCTAAAGTTCCGCCATTGTCTGTAATAATCA
>JAQUYY010000202.1 GCA_028691575.1 Candidatus Gastranaerophilales bacterium | reverse complement strand
TAGAAAATATTATTGAAGTTTGCAAGAAAAAAGAGCTTCTTAAAGACATTCAACTTAAAAAAGGATTTGAATTCAGTATATTAGTGGCGAATGATATTGCTCAAACAACACTTCTTTATGGCAAAGTCTTTAAAACTTATCCATTTCCGATTTTTTCAAGCGAATATATTTTACAAACCATGAAAAATGATGTTTGTTATTTTGGAATAAAAAAAGACGGGAAATTAGTAGCGATATCTTCTGCTGAAATGGATAGGGAGAATTTAAACGCTGAAATGACTGATTTTGCAACATTACCTGAGTATAGAGGAAATAATTTATCAAGTTATTTGCTTAATCAAATGGAAATTTATTTGATTAAGCATGGCTTTAAAACGGCATATACAATTGCAAGAGCAATATCTTATGGCATGAATATAACCTTTGTTAAGGGGAATTATAAGTATTCAGGAACTTTGATTAATAATACAAATATTTCAGGCGATATCGAGAGCATGAATGTTTGGTATAAAAACTTTAATCATATTTTTTAAATTGAAAATAGTATTTTTAAACTTGTGCAGGAGCTTAAATTTATGTATAATAGCACTATTATGAGTTTTAGATTTTTGACATCAGGAGAATCTCACGGAAAATGCCTTAATGCGATAATTGAGGGCATTCCTGCCGGATTTGAAATTTCAGAAGAAGACATAAACAAATATCTTGCAGCACGTCAAATCGGCTATGGTCGTGGCGGGCGTATGCAAATTGAAAAAGATAAAGCTTATATAAAGTCTGGAATTCGTTTTGGTAAAACAACAGGAGCTCCTATTTCACTAGAAATAATAAATAAAGACTGGGAAAATTGGCAAATTCCTATGAGCATTGCATCTGTTGATTTATCAAATGATGAAATCAAACAAAAAATTGAAGAAAAAATAATAAAAAATATTCGACCTGGTCATGCCGATCTTTCAGGGGCAATTAAATATAATCATGACGATATCAGAAATATTTTAGAGCGCTCAAGTGCCAGAGAAACAGCAACAAGAGTTGCAGTAGGTGCAATTGCAGCTAAATTTCTGTCAAATTTTGGAATAAAGATTTTTAGTCATGTTATTCAAATCGGTTTAATTCAAGCTAAAGAAAATGATAATTACGATGAAATTCAAGCTAAAGCTGAAAAATCAGATCTAAGGTGTGCCGATGATGATGCGCAAATTAAAATGAAAAAATTAATTGATAAAACTAAGGAAGAAGGAGATTCATTAGGCGGAATTGTTGAAATAGTTGCATTAAATCTTCCCATTGGGCTTGGAAGTTTTGTTCATTGGGACAAAAGACTTGACGGGAAAATTGCACAAGCTATAATGAGCATTCCTGCAATAAAGTCTGTAAGTATAGGAAATAGCGATAAAGCTGCGTTGAATCCAGGCTCTGCTTTTCATGATGAGATCTTTCCCGATAATGAAAAATTATTCACAAGAAAAACCAACAATGCAGGCGGTTTAGAAGGTGGAATGACAAACGGAAGTCCGATTGTCCTAAGAGCTGTTATGAAGCCGATTCCAACTATGAAAAAACCTTTAAGTTCAATAAATCTTGAAGGGAAAGAGCATATCGCCCACTTTGAAAGAGCTGATGTATGTGCAGTTCCGGCTGCAGGTGTGGTTGCAGAAGCCATGCTTTCAATAATTTTGGCACAAGCATTTTTGGAAAAATTCGGAAATGACAGCCTTGATGAAATTAAAAATAATTTTAACTATTATCAACAAAGGTATTTGAAGAAATAAATTATGAAAAATATTGTTTTAATTGGTTTGATGGGATCTGGCAAAACAACAATTGGCAAGTTGCTTGCGCAAAAACTCGGCTTAAATTTTATCGACACAGACAGTATCATAGAAAAAGAAGCTAATAAAACGATTAATGAGATTTTTGAAAATTACGGTGAAGAGCTTTTTAGGAAATTAGAATCTAATACAATCAAGGAAATTAGCAAACGGGAAGAAAAAGTTATTTCAACAGGTGGCGGAATTGTTGAAAATCCTGAAAATATGCAAAATTTAAGGAAAAACGGGATTATAGTATACTTAGAAGCCGGTCCAAAAGAACTTTATGAGAGAATAAAAGGCGATAATAACAGACCACTTTTGAAAAATAATCCGAAAGATACCCTGAAAAATCTTTTTGAAAAAAGATCGCCATTGTATAAACAGGCTGATATTATTGTGAATACTGAACATAAAGAGTCTTACGAAATTATTAATGAAATTATAGAAAAGTATAAAAATTATGCAAAATAAAATTATTGAAATTAAAATTCCACAGGAAAAATCCAAAAATTATCCTATAATTATAGGCTCAAATCTGCTAGAAAACGCTTTTTCCCTAATAAAACAAAATACAAAAGCCAAAAAATTCTTGATTGTAACAGATGAAAATGTTGACAGGCTTTATTATGATAAATTTATTAAAAATTTTGATAATGAAGCTATTGTTCAAAAAATCGTTTTGCCGGCAGGAGAAAGCTCAAAAAGTTTTGAGAATTATAAACTTATTTTAGATAAAGCCCTTGAGTTTAAATTGGAGCGAAAAGATGCAATAATTGCTCTTGGCGGAGGTGTAGTTGGCGATATTAGCGGATTTGCAGCAGCAACATATCTTCGAGGTATTGATTTTATTCAAGTTCCGACAACTCTTTTAGCTCAAGTCGATTCTTCTGTAGGGGGAAAGGTTGCAATCAATCATTTTGCGGGAAAAAATCTTATAGGTGCATTTTATCAGCCCAAACTGGTTTTAGCCGATATTAATTCTTTAAAAACATTACCGATAAGAGAGCTAAAAACAGGACTGGCTGAAGTTTTGAAATATGCATTTATTGAAAAAACAGCAAGTTTAACAAAAACATCTGATTTCATGGAGTTTTTATCCAATAACAAAAAAAATGTATATGATTTGGATATTGAAATAATTTCGCAGATTATAGAGTATTCTTGCAAATTAAAAGCTGATGTGGTTTCTCAGGATGAAAAAGAACAAGGTCTAAGGGCTATCTTGAATTTTGGGCATACAATAGCTCATTCAATTGAAAAATGCACTAATTATACTCTTTTTACTCATGGGGAAGCAGTTGCAATAGGGATTAAAGGCGCTTTTTATATTGCAAAAGAAATGAAGCTAATAACCGGTGATTATTTTGACAAAGTTATAATCCTTATAGGGCAATACGATTTAAACTACAATATTCCTAAAAATATTGAAGTAAAAGACTTGCATCAATCCATGTTTGCTGATAAAAAGGTACAATCGGGTAAAATCCGTTTTATACTTCCTGTAAACATTGCTGAAGTTGATATTTTTAATAATATTCAAGAAAAAATAATACTTAATTCATTAAAAAATTTATATTAACTTTTTATAAATATTGCCCAATCAGATGCTTTACAATTTTGATAGAATGTTATATGATAGTTGCGAAGGAGAATAAAATGTCTTTTGTAACTTTATCATTATTTAGAAATACGAACACATTAAACAGGCTAAATGCCAATAGTTCTATGATGGTTGCAAATCAGGCTCAAATGAATTTGCTTGGAAATTCTGCCGCATTTTCTCCTAAACAATTAGTAAGAGATGAGCAGCAAGTCACTTTTACAAGACTTAATGCTCAATTAAAAGCACTTTTTGCCGAAAAAAATCAAGAGAAAATTGATAAACAATTGGATGAAAATATCAAACGCTCTTTTAGTACTTTTGCGTAAAAAATAATATTAAATATTTATAATTTTTTAAACTAAGTTAGTCGGCTTAGTTTTTTAAGCTGGGGTATTTTTAAAATTTTGAATTTCAGCTTCAAGTTTTACTTTTGAACATCTTAGTGTGTTTAAATTTTTTAATGCTTTTTCATAGTGAAATAGTACATCTTCTTTTTCGCCGATTATTTT
>JAQUYY010000201.1:2553-3941 GCA_028691575.1 Candidatus Gastranaerophilales bacterium | reverse complement strand
ATCCCATTTTTGGCTCAACGCTGTAAATTCTTGGAGAGAAGCTATCAATAAAAAACCAGATTATTTTTTGCTCCGATAATCCGCTACTATTGTATGCCATAATGTGAAGAAAATGAATCCCCTCGGTAAAAGACTTTTCTCTTTGATATTTGTTGCAACCCCTGCATAAAACTCTTTCTTCTATATGTCCAAAATCAGTGTAAGTAATCTTATTAACTTCTTCACCAAACTGCAAATCTAAAAAAACTCTTTTTGAATTATAAAATTCAAAATCAGGAAAAGAAACCATTGAATCAACTGGATTGCTTGCCAAAAAAGCCGCACCACTCACTTCCCCGACGATAAAAACTATAAAAAATAAACCCAAAATAGCCAACACGCTTTTTTCCATAAATAAAGAGAATACGACTTTTATTTAAATATATGGCATCAAGAAAGAG
Organism: Candidatus Gastranaerophilales bacterium; assembly: GCA_028691575.1. Taxonomy (GTDB): domain Bacteria; phylum Cyanobacteriota; class Vampirovibrionia; order Gastranaerophilales; family JAQUYY01; genus JAQUYY01. The sequence continues at coordinate 3,501 of JAQUYY010000201.1, read as the reverse complement.
TAGTGAATATATAATATGTGGCTAATTTAATTTATTTTAGAATGTCTTTATTATTCTTATTATCTTTATCCCCTTCCATAATGTCTTCTTCATTAACTTCTGTATTCTTCTCATTGTCGTTTCCACCCTGACGAATCATCATCATAAAGCCAGAATTTATCAAAGAACGCACATCATCTCCGCTTTTTTCAGCTAGCGCTTCTGCATTTTCTACAGAAGGATTTTTGTTGTACGTTTCTGCAAGAGATTTTATTTCATCTATCTTTGCCAATATATTCATCTGGTTCCCTGGCTTCTTGAAGCGTATTTCGGTGTTTAGATTATAGTATAAAAGTTTTTCATCACCCCTGATAAAAATTGTTGGCCATGCGTTCAACCAAATCTGAACTTTCTTTCCATCAAAGATTATTTTTTTCCAAGCAGGAACTTCTTCAGAAACTCTTTCTTCTCTCTGCTCATTTTGAACCCAAACCCATCTTGCTCTCTCCGTGGGTTCTCCAAGAATCTGCCTTAACTGAGAATCCATCAAGATTCCTCCTTTTTCATTGTCTGTAGCGCCCAGAGCCTGATTCAATCTCTCTCTTGAAGCAGAAAGATAAAGAGTAAGCTCGACATAGTTAATATTTCCTATCTCGTATTCCTGAGCATAACTGGTTATTCTCTGCATCTCATCATGCACTGCATCTGCGCTTATGATGGGGATAGAAAACAAAAAGATAAAACATAAAAAAATTGACAAACATAATGATGAAATAAGAAAAAAATTAAAAACTCCCCCTACACAAACCTCCCTTTTTCTCATGCTTTGTATATCAATAAATATTACCTAATAAATGTTACGGTGAAATATGACAAAGATAATTTCTAAAAAAGATTCGAAACGCCCCGACCGCTTACTCTCACTCTATGCCCTACAAACTAAGGTGACCACAAACTATCCTTTTTTAC
>JAQUYY010000201.1:0-2543 GCA_028691575.1 Candidatus Gastranaerophilales bacterium | reverse complement strand
CCCAGTTTAATTTAAATATCTCTTTTTATGAACGGTCAAATATCTCCTCATAAAGTAAGAAACAAAATTTTCTTCATCTTTTTGCAAAGCCCGATAGTAAGATTTTCTTTTTTCATATTCTATAATCAGCATAGGATATTTATTATGCCACAAAATAAAATTCATTAATAATCTGCCAACCCTTCCATTTCCGTCTCCAAAGGGATGTATTTTTTCAAATTGATAATGGGCTCTTGCAGCCAATTCCGCAGGATTCATCTTTTTATTATTTCTAATAAAAGCGATAAAATTTTTCATTAATTCTTCAATATCCTGCCAATCTGGAGCTAAATGAGGACCGACCCGAACAAGATAATCTCTAAATCTTCCAGCAATATCTAATTTTGTTTCACCAAACACATTTTTATGCCATTTTAACAATAACTCTTTAGTTATTTGTTCATTTTTGCATAGCATCTGTAAAAATACTTTACTATGGGCTTCAGTTTCTTTTACATCTCTTAAGGGTTTATTTGGAGAAATGTTATAATGAATTATTTCAAGCGCATCATGCAAGGTGATAGTGGAGCCCTCAATAGCGTTGGTATTATAAGTAAACGCGATGGAAATACTTTCTAGTTCTTTTTCTTTTGCAGAAGGAGGCAATCTTTTCCATTCTTCTTGAAAATGTTTTTTTATTTTTTCTAGTTTTTTGTACAAATCTAATTTGGATTCTTTCAAGAAATCTTTTTTTATCTCATTTATATTCTTAGGGACCTCAATCCCGAGATATTTTTCTTTTGTTATGACTTTCCCTTGTTTTCTAAAAGAATGTTGCAGATAAAAATAGATTTTATTTCCCTTTTTTCTTGTTATTATTCTCATAAATAACTTACCATTACAAAGTATTTAAATATTGTGTTTATAAGATAGGTGTAATGGTATAAAAAAGACGCCCTCGATTGTGCCATAATGGTTCAACGCCCCGACCCCCCAATCTAAAAGAATAAATTATCTTTCATAAACATTTTTTCTATGCCCTACCTTCAAAACCTTGATAGTTTTTGCAGAATTATCAACATCGACTATTACCCTATAATCTCCTATTCTTAATTTAAATCCATCCATTTCTTCTAAGTGCTCAAAAAATCTAAAAGGATTTTCTTTGCATTGTTGAAGTTTATTCCAAATCCTTTCTTTTATTTTTTGTTCAAGTTTATTAAATGATTCTAAAGCACTCTTTTCAAAAATAAGACTATACATAAATAGAATAAGATTATGCAGATTTATAACTTTTATTATAATCCAAGAATTTTCTTTGCTTCTTCTTCGGTGTAAAATTCACCCTTTTTTATTCTTTCTCTTGCTTCTTTTATCTCTTGTATAGTTTTTTGGCTTAATTTAGGTTCTTTTTCACAAGTTTTGGCAACAACAATTAGTTTTCTAACTAATTCATCATAACTTTCATTTTTATACTGCCTGAATTCATCAAGTTTTGTTTTTGTTTCAGGATTTAGTCTAATTGTGGTTTCCATATACAAGTGTATACATAAGTATATTTAAATGTTTCCTTTACCAACAAGAGAACTAAACCTTAGCTTCAACGCCCCGACCGGGAATCGAACCCGGATCCCAACCGTTCTGCGTGTCTCCCAACCTAAAAAGGAGGGTGACTGTTCCGAAGGATACTGAAATATCCTTCGCACACGCGACAGGGTCGTGTCATAGCCGTTAGACTATCGGAGCATAATAAAAACCTATGGTTTTTCTTATCAACTTTTCCTTTAAATTTGGGTCAAGCCTGATACAACCTAGATAAATATTATCTTTTAGAAACACCGGAATTGTTTTTAAAGGTTTTGAAAGGCTGAAAGGCTTGAAAATCTTTTTATTATGCGCTTAAATCGTGCATTTCTCACCATAGCAATCTTTTTAAAGTTTTTACAATTTCTCGATGGAGAAGGTAATAAAATGGAAAAGAGGGAACAAAAAAAAGAAGGGAATTTTCCAAAAAGTTATGTAATAACTGCAGCTCAAGCCATTCAAAATCCTTATTCTGCACGTATGTATGGAAAAGTACACAACGCAGGAAGCCCAAATAAGCCTTTACTACAAAATCTTGAACAATATTGTAAAACAAACAATTCCTCTCAAATTATTCAATCTATCAGAGGTTCTTATGTAAACGAAATTGAGATGTCTAAATTTTTCAGAGGCAGAGAAGATGTTGTTATGGAAAATGCGGCTTTCAGGAGATTATGTGCAGAGAGAAATAGGGAAAAAAATAAAAGAGAACTTTGGAAAGAATATATTGCAAAACATCCGAATTCTGAAAGGACAATGCCAATGCATTATTTCTGGAAAGATATTCCAAAAGATAAATATACAATTCTTGATGTAAAAGAATTAAATAAAAAAATTTCCGTGATTGAGCCTCAAAACCCCCCACAAAATGAAAATCCTGCAACAGGAAACAGAGATATTCCCCAAGATTATATGGGCGTTTCAATTATAATGCCAAGCCCAAAACAAGTTTTTACTTCAATTCCAAAGGCTCTTGGAGG
>JAQUYY010000200.1 GCA_028691575.1 Candidatus Gastranaerophilales bacterium | reverse complement strand
TTGAAATATGATGGTCCATTTCCGAGCGTACATCCTGCTCCTGATCATTATTGCGTTGAGTGTGGTTATAAATTTAATGTTTGGGAATTAACAGGTGAATTCTCTGAAGAAGAACTTGAACAGTATTACACCAAGCATAGATCAAGATATAAACCTGATAAAGTAAAATATTTGATTATAAATGAAGCACCTCCAAGCATCTGGGAAGGGGCAAGTCCTCCATTTTTCTATAATAACCCAAATTGCGTAAGAGATGATTTGTTTATGGAAGTAATAACAACACTATTTTTGCCAGAAGAATATATAGATAAAACAAGAACCACAAGCCATACCGTTGATATTGAAATTGAAATGCATAAATATCTCAAGCTATTCAGGCAAAGAGTTTTCTTTGAAATTGATATGGTTAATGACCCACGTAGCTTTATGGAAACAAGAAATATTACTCAGACAAAGTTGGATAAAAAAGTAATAAAAGCTATGGAAAAGAATTTAAAATCTAAAATGCAATTGATTGAAAGTATTGCCGATAAAAATACTGTAATATTTTTAGTAAAAAAGACCACTTACGATCTTTTGTATCCGTTGCTTTCAAAAAAATATAAAATAGCCAATGACGTACTTGTTGAAGAATACGGAAAACCGTACCTACCTGCAGGTGGCGGTAATAACAAAGTATTTAGGCAAAAATTCAAAAAATGTCTTGAGGGAATTAATTACAATTTCGAAACCGATTTTTCGTACATTCGAGATATCAAATAAATTAATTTGTTCTGCGGTAATATATTTTTTGCTCAAAATTTTTACGGACAAAAATTTCCTGAAAATGAAAATCATGTAAACTTGAAAAGCTGGATGTGTTTTGGATTTTCAAAAACAAGTCTTTGTAAAATCGGTTTCAAGGAAATTGAAATAAGGCTGGGATTAAAAACTTCTAAAAGGTATGAAATAATCAGCTTTTACATAATAGTGTTTTTGATTTTCAAAAACAAGTCTTCGCAAAATCGGTTTTAAGGAAATCAAAAAGGGCGGTTGGGTTCAAAGAAACAAAATCATCTATTTATAAAGGTTTTACATAATACACGTTATAAGCATTTTAGCAAAGGAAATTGGTTAATAATTGTAAAAACCATGTCGATATTTAGGCAAATTTTTTTATGTTTGAGTTTTATAGTTTATAGGAAGGTAGCGATTATCTAGACAGGTAAGAAGGCATGCAAATAAATCAAATTGATTCCACAAATTATACATCCAAAGTTTTAAACAATAGTAATTCTATTTCATATTCAACAGTATCTTTAAAAGATTCTTTTGAAATAACTAATCGTAAAAAATCTCGTGAAACAGTTTCTTTTAAAGGAATTAGTATTGAATCAATAAAAGAAGCAGGGAGAAAGGCGTTGGATTTTGTCGCGGGTGATAAAGAATCCGATGAAAAAGAAGAATGTCCAGATATAACTAAAAAATTTCAAGAGGAATTGAAAAATACTCGTCAAAAATATACTGATAAAAAAAATGAAATAAAAGGCTGGTTTAAAAATGGAAAAATAAAAAAAGTAAAAGAAAAAGAAGATATTGAGTTGAGTAGGCTTTTAAAAGATCAAGAAATTTTTGCGGAGGAGCAAGATAAAATCATTGAGCTTTTTGAAAGTCAATTAAAGCTTATGGTTGAAACTGGAGCAAGCGAAAAAGACAAAATTGCTTTAGAAAAAGAACTCGCTAGACAAAAAGCAATAAAAGTAAAAATGGAAGAAATAGGGACTACTAAAAATAAAGAATGCAATTTTAGTACCATAGGCGGATATAAAAATGAAAAATTTACACTTCGAGATGAATTTATAAAATATCTTGCACAGGAAAGAGCTGGTGAGGATGTAGAATCGGAATTAGCGAATGGAATTTTATTCTTTGGTCCTGTCGGAAATGGAAAAACTTCATTTGCAGAAGCATTTGCCAATGAAGCTAATTGCCTTTATGAAGAAATTATCCCTAAAGGTAAAACAGCAAAAGAATGTCAACTTAATTTTTGGAAGCAATTAAATGAAAAAGCCCAAAAAGCTCAAGAAAATTTTACAAAAAATAATGCAAGAATTAGAACAATAATTCTGGTTGATGAGTTTGATTTGGTTGCAAATAAAGATTCTGTAATTCTTAGTGACCTTAAAGATTTTATGCAAGATTGTTCAAAAGACTATCATGTTACTTTGTTTGCAACTACTAATAATCCTTTAGATATTGTTCCTGCAATAAGAGGTCCTATAAGAATGCCTATAAAAGTCAGCATTGATCCTCCTGATGATGTTAACTCTATTGAAGTATTTAAGCATTATTTAAAAGACAAAGATACAGAAGTTATAGATTATGAAGTATTAGCAAAGAAGATATTGTCAGTTAAACCGAATAAAGCATATAATAATTCTCAGATAGAAACAATATGTAATAATGCATATTTGGAAGCTGATGGAAAAATAACTACGCATGAGTTATGTCGTCAAATTGACTTGGAAGACCCTGGAATAGAAAAAGATAAATTACTAAAATTTGAACAGGAAAAAGCTCAACTTATTGCAGGAGGCACAGAAAATGAATGAAATAAATAATACATTCAGTAATTTTATTAGAACATCAAGTTTATCTACTACTCCTGTACAAAATGCACCTATAGAGCAAAAAGGAAACAACCCAAGTACTGCAACTGATACGGTTGTATTATTATCTGGTGGTACAGCAACAGGTGCTGTTGCCGGTTATGTTAATTTCAAATTAAAAGCTTCAAAATTTAAAGCAGACTTTGCGCAAGAAGTTGATAAACATAAGCAAGCTCTGCAAGAAGCTTTCGATAATAATAAAATGGTTAAAATGTTAAAAGAAATAGTAAAAACTTCCCCTGATGGCATTAAAAATACTGAACAAAACATTAAAGAATTAAAAGATTATATGGAAGAATCCAAGAAAAATGCTGTAAACGGTAAAGTTAAAATTGAGCAATATGATATTGAGCTAGAAGAAGTTTTAGAAGGTGCTTCAAAACGAATAAGAGAGAACGAAATAAAAAAACAACTCCTAGAAAAAAATAAAGCTGAAGCAGAAAGTAAATTACAAAACTTATTAAATAAAATGGTCAAGGAACCTATACAAGACCTAATCAGTCAAAAATCACTTGAAGAAAAACAATTGATGAAAAATAAAGTATTAAAAGGTGCAGGTATAGGTCTCATTATTGGTGGGATTATTGCCATCATTAATCATTTTAATAAAAGTAAAGGTAGTAAATAATAAATGCAAATATTAAGTACTAATATTCAAAAAGTTAATCAACCTCAAGCTCTTCCCTTTGTTAATAGAAAATATCACTTTGCTGTTAACCAAACAATAGGAAAAGACATTTATTTTACAGGAGGCAAAGAATATCCATCAGGATATTACACTGATGAAGAAATTGCAGATGCAAAAAAATATTTGGGCAAAGATGGATGGGAAGAATCTATTAAGTCTAATTTTTTTGATAGAAATAAATATACCTGGTATGAATGGTGGATCGAGGATAAAGACTCAAAAGATGCAGAATATAGAATAAGAGAAGTCCGCAAGCTTATGGTTGATTTAAATAATGAAAAAATTGCAGAAGCAAAAAGAAAACAAGCGGAATTAGCAAAAAAAGTGCAAAAAGAATCTATTGAAGTTGTTGCTATTAATATTTTAAAAACAAAATTTATTAATCCTATTAAAGAAGAACTTAAAGGAGCCACAATAAAAGTTCCAAATGGAGTGATGATAGAAAGTGGCGAGGCTCCAGACAGGAAGAAAATATTACAATTTTTAAAAGAGCAAACGCCGTGCAGGTTTATTGAATTCGACCATACAAATGACGAAGAAGCTACTCTGCATAGAATAGAAACAGAGCTGGATTATTCAAATGAACGATTTGAAAAATCAGCACGACAAAG
>JAQUYY010000199.1 GCA_028691575.1 Candidatus Gastranaerophilales bacterium | reverse complement strand
GTATTTAACAAATTTTTTGCCTGAAGAACATTCAGACTGTGCTATTTCGTTCTCATGATGAGGAAATAATAAATCTTGTCCACCAGCATGGATATCAATAGTTTCTCCTAAATATTTTTTAGCCATTGCAGAGCATTCAATATGCCAACCCGGTCTGCCGTTTCCCCAGGGACTGTTCCAACCGATTTCTTTTTCGTCTTTTACTGCTTTCCATAGGGCAAAATCAAGAGGATTTTCTTTTTTGTCTGAATTTTCAACTCTGGCACCAGATTCTAGGTCTTTTATCGTTTGATGACTAAGATTTCCATAGTCTTTGAACATATCCACTCTAAAGTAAACGTCGCCATTTGCAGGGTAAGCAAATCCTTTATCAACAAGGATTTTTATGATTGAAATCATCTCATCGATTGTTTTTGTAGCTTTTGGCTCAATATCAGGAGGAAGAACATTTAACAAACTCATACTGTCGATAAATTCTTTATGAAATTTATCAGAAACCTGTTTAACCGATGTATTTTCTTCTTTAGCTTTAGCAATTATCTTGTCGTCAACATCAGTAACATTTCGGACATAAGTAACGTCATATCCCTTAAAACGTAAATATCTGCTCACCATATCCCAGGTAATATAGCATCTGGCATGCCCGAGGTGTGCAAAATCATACACAGTTGGACCGCAAACGTACATTTTTACTTTGTTTTCATCTAACGGCTTAAATTCTTTCAATTCCTTTGAATATGAATCATATATTTTCATTTTAAGGTTTCCTTTTAATTACTTAATAGCTTTTTGTACTCTGGAGATAACTCTTTCTTTGCCTAACAAGTAAATTACAGAACCGATATCAGCTCCTCTGGTTAACCCGGTCAATGCTGCTCTTATTGCCCACATTGTTTGTTTAGGTTTTAAAGGTTTCATTGCTTGTCTGAATTCATCAAGCTGTTCATGAATTTTTTCAACATTACTAAAATCAAGAGTTTCACATAGTTCTATAAATTTTGGCAAAACTTGTTGAGTTTCAGGAGTATCAATGACGGTAGATTTTATTTCATCATCGATATTAACATTTTCTCCAAAGAAATAACTTACCGAATCGGTTATATCTCCAAGCACCGTTAATGGTTCTCGAACAATTTCCACAAGGTAATTAAGTTGTTCTTCTGAATATTGGGACAAATCATATTTGGTGAGGTAAGGTTTAACCCTTTGTGTTAATTCTTTTACATCCATATGCCTGATATATTGACCATTCATCCAGTTAAGTTTGTCAAACTCAAATACAGCAGGGCTTGAAGAAATTCTATCAATAGAAAATGCTTTTATAATATCATCTAACGGCTTAATTTCTTCCCCATCAGCAGGTGACCAGCCTAATAGAGTAATAAAATTCACAAATGCTTCCGGCAAATATCCTTGTTGAATAAATTCGCTAACAGCAGTTGCGCCATGTCTTTTGGATAATTTGCTTCTATCAGGTGCTAAAATCATACCGACATGCGCAAATTCAGGAATTTTAGCGCCAAATGCTTCATAAATTAGAATTTGTCTTGCTGTATTTGAAATATGATCTTCACCTCTAATTATATGGCTCATTTTCATTTGAATATCATCGACAACAACCGCAAAATTATAGGTAGGAGTGCCATTTGACTTCATAATTGCAAAATCGCCGATTAAACTTGTGTCAAATTCTAAATTTCCTTTTACGAGGTCATTAAATTGGACTTTTTTGTCAGGTACTTTAAACCTTAAAATAGGTTTTCTGTCTTCTTTTTTATAAGTTTCAATTTGCTCTGGCGTAGCAGTTAGACATTTTTTAGAATAAACGTAAGGATTTTTTTCGACCTGCGCAATTTCTTTTTCGGCTTCTAATTCTTCCTGAGTACACCAACCTTCATAAGCATGCCCTGATGCTACAAGTTTTTGGGCAAACTCATTATACAAATCAAGCCTGTCTGATTGCTTATAAGGACCGTATTTTCCGCCGACATCAGGTCCTTCATCCCATTGAAGCCCCATAGCTTTTAGGCTGTCGTAAATATTTTGTGTGTATTCTTCTTTCGATCTTTCTATATCAGTATCTTCAATTCTTAGAATAAATTTTCCACCCATATTTTTTGCAAAAAGATAGTTAAACAGTGCTGTTCTTGCTGTTCCAACGTGCAAATTACCTGTGGGACTAGGCGCAATTCTCACTCTTATATCATTATTTGTCATTTTTTTCTCCGATAAAATACTATGCTTCTCATATTTTATCAAAAGCATAGCATTTTTTAATACATAAATTCTTATTTTTCTAACATATTACATAAATTTGGAAGTAATTACATATCCGATATAAACACCTAAAATACCTAATACACCTGCTAAGGTTGATGGGGCAGGTATTGGAAGCTTTAATAAAGTAAAAATCGAACCTAATACAATTCCGGTTAGCATTGACCAAATATAAATCATCGGTTGTTTCCTTTTTTAAAATCACACTATTTATAATTTATCTTTAAAAAACCTTGTTGTCTATATTTTTAGACTTTATCAAAAAATTTAAGTTGGTTGAGTGAATATTATTATAAAATTATTTTTCAAGAATAATTTTTAGGGGATTATTGTTATTTTTTCGGATAACATGGTAAAATAATATTCGTATATTGCGATGATGGTTTAGAATGATTAGTTCAAGCGTTAAAAACACAAAAAAAGTTAATTTAACGGATATTTTAAAGCCTATTGAGGCTGAATTAAGATTATTGGAAGAAAAAATTGCTGCCGGTACATCATCAGAAAATTTTTTGCTATCACAAATAACCGGTTATATATTTCAATCCGGCGGAAAAAAATTACGCCCCGCAATCTGTTTTTTGATAGGAAAACTTTTTAATAATGAGATTTTGTCTAAAGAACATTTTGAGCTTGGAAAAGCAATAGAAATAATACATACGGCTACATTAATTCATGATGATTTTATTGATGATGCTGATTTAAGACGAGGAAATATTACCGTAAATAAAAAATGGAATGCAAAAATGGCAGTTATTGCGGGAGATTTTCTACTTGCAAAAGCTCTTCATTCTTTGGCTTTAATAAAAAACAATCGGATTGTTGAAATTTTTGCAACAGCAATGAACGATATTTGTGAAGGAGAAATTCAGCAAAACAGCCAAATTAATGAAATAATCACAATGGATGAATACATTGAAAAATCAAAACGAAAAACGGCAATACTGTTTCTGGCAGGTGCAGAATCGGCTGCAATACTCATTCCAAATACTGAAAATGAGCAAATATCGGCAGTTAGAAATTATGCTTTGAATTTTGGAATCGGATTTCAAATTATCGATGATTTATTAAATTTTATTCCCGGGCAAAAATCTTATAAATCTCTTAAAATTGACCTGATAAATGGTATTTATACAGCACCGGTTTTATTTGCATTGCAAGAAAATAATTCTTTATTAAGTGCATTAGAGGCTAAAAATATTGATTATGCTGTTGAAATTATTAATAAATCCGATGGTTTTGCTAAAACAATTAAGTTGGCAAATAAATATTTGAATAATGCCGAAATATCACTGCAAAATTTGCCCGATACACAATCTAAACAAGCATTAATTAATTTGTGCAATTTTGTTTTAGCTCAGGTTTCGTTGTAAAAATATTAAATTTTGTTATAAAATAATTAAACTAAGATTGATAAGGAAATCGGGATTGATGATTGATAAAGAATTAATTAAAAAAAATATTAAACCTTTTATAAAAGAAACTTTTGAAACAATAGTTATAGTGGTGGTTTTAGTGATTGGCATCAGATATTTTATCGGTGAGCCAAGGTGGATACCGTCTGCTTCAATGAGACCTACTTTATTAGAAGGTGATAGAGTTTTTATAGAAAAAGTTACAAAACTTTATAGAGAACCTCAAAGAGGTGATATCATTGTTTTTTATCCTCCGTTTGAAAATTTGGAGCAAACGCCGTG
>JAQUYY010000198.1 GCA_028691575.1 Candidatus Gastranaerophilales bacterium | reverse complement strand
CCCTCTAATTTTGGGGTATTTAAGGGCTAGAAGAATTCCTAATAAAGAGCCACAAAGGTTTTCCCCGACCCAAACCCCCCTTGATAGACAGCAACGTCGAGAGAATTTTTATGAGGAATTTCGAGAAATTTTTTTTGAGCGGCAAGAAGGGAAATATTTTCAAAAGTATTCAAAATGCAAAATCCTTTAGAAGCAGAGCTTCACCAACAGAGCACCAATCATTCCCGACAATGGATAATTATCGCCCATACGGGCGGAAGCAGGGCTTCCCCAACAGGGCACCAATCATTCCCGATAATGAACAATTATCGCCCATACGGGCGGAAGCAGGGCTTCCCCAACAGTTTAATTAAAATCCTTACTACAGCTTAGTTTTAAGCCATTGCACGGCTTTTTCAATTAATTCATCGAAAATTTCAAGAATAAAATCCTTTAAAGGCACATAAATAAAAGCAGGAATGGGAAGTTTAGACAAAACAAAATTTAAGGCATAAAGCTTTTTATCTTGTCCGTTACCGTTGCCGAATTTTTGTTCAGCCAAAACGACTGCGGTTTTAACGGTATTGTAAAATAAGGTTTTAATCAAAGATTTAATCATGGCAAATTCCTTTATTATATAAAAAACGCAAAAGCTTGTTATAAGCGGATTTCAAGATGTGTCACGAATGTGTCACAAACAATAAAAATCCTCCAAACAACGTAGGAAGCAGAGCTTCACCAACAGAGCACCAATCATTCCCGATAGTGGACAATTATCGCCCATACGGGCAGGAAGCAAGACTTCACCAATAAAAAACCGTTATTTCTGCGAAATCATTCATCGAGCAAAACGTCTCTAAATTCAAAACCGAGAAGCGCAATGCTTTGAACAGCCTGATTGCCGTAGATTCTAATTTGCACACTTTTATTAGAGCCTGCGATGGCTGATTTAAAGTCACTATCTATAGAAATAGCCCAGTTTAAAGTATCCGAATCACCGGGCCAATCATTTTGATTCCACAAAAGGGTATCGGAATCAACCAAAGTAACGGTATCGATTTCATCAATTTCATTTGAAACATAATTCCTTTTCAATTGAAAAAGGAAATTATTATCATAAATAGAATCTAACGTAAAATAAAATTCATCTATAGTTTTAAGCTTATTCGGCTCATTAAAGGACAGAAAGGGGCTTTCCCAATAAAATTCAATAGGACTGCCGTTAAAAGTAGTGGAAGAATTTTCTAAATAAATATTGCCGGAGCTATCGGCAGAGCAGATATTTTCGCCGAAAACACAAGCTGTAGTTATATTTTGAGGGAGAACTCTTTTAAACCAGGCTTTATTAATATAATCATAAATCCAAATACAATTTAAGTAATTATTTGATTTAAAGGGCAAAAACAGCCAAATTTGGTTTTTAGAAGCCAACGGAAGGATTAGTGCTTCTGAAGAGCGGGTCAAATCAACTGTTTCAAACTGATTATGAATCAATTTAGAATATTCCGAGCTCAAATAAATTTGATTCAATTCGCCGGCTTGCTCAAGGGAAAAAAGCCCGCCATCAAAGAGATATTGCCTATTTTCAACAGTAATCGCACCATTTTGGCTCATAGAGCCTTTATCTGCAAAAGGCGTAATTGCAAAATCTGTATAATCGCTTCCTGATAGGAGATAGACCGAATTTTTCTTATAAACGGCGAGATAACCTTTATAATTTTTAAGACAAGTAATTGAACTTGAATCGTTGTGAAAGTTTGAAATAAAGCCTGAATCCTGAGCTGTTTCCCAGTCATCATAACGCCCTAAAGCAGAGTAATAAAGGGAAGAACCGCTAGAAACAAATAAACGTCCTTTATAGACAGCCATGGCAGTTCCACGAATATTCACGCCGTAGCGTGATGCATTGCATTGAACAACTTCATTTTCAGCGCCTTTTTCAAAGAAAAACGGGTCATCAATGCCGTTAGAAACGACGACACCGTTGTTATAGGAGACATAAGTTGCTTTTGCAGAGCTTGTCAACCCTGATTTTTTTAAAACAAATATTCCCAAAGAAGGGTCATAGCAATAAAAAGAACCATTATCGGTATTAAGAACGAGAATATTTTGCTCGCCCGAAAAGTACTGACCCATTGATATAACGGACGAAGGAACAGAAGCAAAAAGCGAATTGCCGTTCATTCTTGCGATACCGCCTTTTTTATAAATATCAATATTTTGGCTATCCGCCCAATAAAAGGGTTTTGGATTTATCCCGAGAGCGGTTTTAGAGTCTATAGTGTTTATTCCGCCGGACAGGTCATAAAACAAGTAATCAGACATTTAAAATTCTCCATTATTAAATTTCAAGCTCAAACACTTTAGCGGAAGCAAATTCAACGTAATATTCACCGGCGGTAAAATTAGAAACGACTTTATTAACCAAATTTTGGCGAATATCGTTATAAATTCCGATAATAGAATCTGCTTGAGTGCCGTTTATAAAAGATTTCAGCCCGGTTTTACGATTAAAGAGCATAAAAATAGTATTTTTAGTAAAAAGCAAATCAGACGGAACTTTATAGAAATCTTTAATAATTTTCGGAACGTCTTTTTTATTAGCCTGAGCCATTTCATAGGCGATTTTTTCAGAAATTTTTTGACCGATAAGAGCGTCAATTTGCTCAGAATAGTTATTCAAATCAGATTTAGAATTTTTTGACATAATAAAAAAACCTTATAAAAATAAAAGAAAAACAAAAATGCCCCGAAAAACGGGGCATTTTTTAGTCAAGAGGGGATAGAGAGTAAAAATGTTAACAGAGAACAAAAACCGGACAAAGATTATATTTAATAGCTTTAACAACGGCACTTGCCCGATTTGAGACGTTCAATTTTCTAAAAATAGCGACAACATAGCTATTAACAGTATTTAAAGTAAGATTCAGCTCAGCTGCAATCTGTTTATTAGACAAGCCCTGACAAATAAGCATCAAAACCTGTTTTTCCCTCTGAGAAAGGGGGGTTAAATCGTTCATATAAATCTCCTAAATAACACAATCCGACACATTAAAAAAAATAATTTTTAAAAAATTAACAACTCATTGATTGCACCTCCGAAAAAATTTTACTTACCGGCTGTCAAAGGCGTTGCGGCTGTTTTTCCGACTTTCGTCACAAATTCGCAAGGACTAGCGCCCCGACTTGCTTTTGCTAATCAATGTAAAAAATTATTAAATATGCCGAAAAAATATACCTAAAAAAAAATTTTTTTAATACAATAAATTTACTAACAAAAATTCGGCGATTAGTCAGGAGTCATTATATGACTCCTTTTTTTTTAATTTTTTACACCTACACGAGTTCCAACTAACATAAATACAAAACACAGATACACAAATTATTGCTATTTTTCTGGTATATTATTAAACAATTGTTACAATAAAAAAACACACAATGAATTTATCGGAACAAATTTATCAGAAAAATATAAAAATATAAAACGATTATAAATACAAAAAAGCATTTCAAGTACAACATATTTTCGGCTTAATAAAAATATTTATAAAAGTTTTTTTTGATTATTTTGAATAATATTTAAAGCCTCATAAGGATCTGAAAGACCGCAAGAGAGGTTAGAGAGGCTGGAGAAGCATTTTTGAACAGAGCCGAAGTAATTAAAATTGAGGTAATTATTGGACTTACGGGAGGAATTAAAGTTAAAATCCTTACGCAGAATTGAAGATTTAAGAGCCGAAATCAATTTTTTAGCTTTAGAGTTAGTTTTTCTAAATGAAGAATAGTTAGAACTTGCATCAATTCTATGTACAACAGCAACGGTATGATTGCAAACAGGGCAGCAATCGAGAACACAGAGCTTAGAATATATATATCCCTCTTTAGGTATTAAAATATAGTCGACAGCTTTATGCAAGCCGCCGCAGCAGTGAACAAAACTCATGGACCAACCTCTCAAACAGCAGTATAGAATACAAACAGCCGTAAAAGCCTTATGCA
>JAQUYY010000197.1 GCA_028691575.1 Candidatus Gastranaerophilales bacterium | reverse complement strand
CCTCATTATATTTGTTTAGAAATAGCGCTCCCGTTCATAATATGCTTGGAAAAGCCTACGAACTTCAAGGGAATGAAACAGCAGCACTTAGCGAATACAAAAAATCAATACTTATCAAGCCTGAATACTCACCTGCATATATAAGCACAGCAAAAATTTACCAGGATAGAGGTGATTATGAAATGGCAATTTCCGAGCTTCGAAATGCCGTTGCAGTTAACCCTAATTTTGCTGAAGGAAAACTCCAAATTGCTGAAATGTCACTTAATTTAGGCAGAACAAATCAAGCTATCAAGTATTACAAAAGCATTGTAGATGAAACTCAATATTCCGATAAAGCTGTTAAAGGTTTGGCTAAAGCATATTTTAAACAAGCTCAACTGGTTAATTCTAAAGAAAATTTTGTATCGGATTTTGATTATAAAGAAGCTGAAGAGGCAATAATAAAAGCTATTCAGTATAACCCTAACGATTTACAGCTTTATTTAGCACTATTGCGAATTTCAAGATTAACTGATAATGGCGATAATTCAACATATTATTTAAATCAGATAATTAAAGCTCCATCCAACAAAATAGCTGATTATGTGGTCAAAGGTGAAGCATTTATTGCCTGTAATGAGTATACAAACGCTATTAATGAGTTTAGACAAGCAATTAACACAACCGACGAATTCGATGATTTGTTAAATTTAGGTGAAATATTTTTAATTAATAAACAATACCAAGCAGCAAAAGAAGCTTATAACAAAGCATTAATCAATAATCCTAATAACTACAAGGCAATAAAAGCTTTAGAGAAAATTCGGAAAAATGAGCAGCAATCTATTGCAAAAGCAAGTATTGCAAAAGGTTTTTATGATGAAGGTCAAAAAATGGCTGCAATTGAAGCATATAGAGAAAGTTTATCGTATAATCCTAATTATGCTCAAGCACACCTTAATATTGCAAAAATATTTGAAAAAATGGACTATTATTTTAACGCATTAGAGCATTATATTGCATATATTAACCTTATAAAACCATATGAGTCTGATTATACAAAGTATTTAAACAAAATTGAACAACTTCAAAAAAAGGTTGCAAATATGCAATCCGGAGGGAAATCAATTAAAAAATATACAAGATTATAATAAAATGTTTAACAAATTTTAAAAAGTGTTGTAAAATCAAGTAAACGGTAATATTAAATTGAAAGGAAATAATTTATGGCAAGAATAACAAGACCGGTATGGGCTATAAGATGTTTAGTTTCAGGCTGCAAAACTCTTTTTGAAGTTGCAATGTTGGAAGAAGGTAAACAACAGGAAGTTATTTGTCCATCATGCGGTGAGCATTACGTTTATCCACCAAAACAAGAGGATGAACAGCAATAGAAAAGCGTTATAACCAGTATAGCGATTATTTAAAAAATACATTTAACGCTAAAGTTTACAAAGTCACATTAGATGCAGGTTTTAACTGCCCGAATCGTGACGGTACTATTTCTTACGGTGGATGTATTTTTTGCGATGACAGCGGTTCATTTTCAAGAGCACATGACAGCTCTTTAAGTATAGAAAATCAATTAATTACAGGAATAGAACAATTAAAAAAAAGGTTTAAAGCTAAAAAGTTTATATCATATTTTCAAGCATACACAAATACTTATGCATCTGCTGAAAAGTTAAAAACAGTCTATAATTTGGCTTTATCTCACGATGATGTTGTTGGTCTGTCAATCGGAACACGTCCTGATTGTGTTGATGAAGAAAAAATCGATTTAATAAGTTCATATACTGACGATAAGTTGGTTTGGGTTGAATATGGACTGCAATCAATCCATGATAGAACTCTTAATTTAATAAACAGAGGGCATACTTCTAAAGATTTTATCGAGGCTGTTAAAATGACACAAAATAAGGGCATAAAAATTTGTGCACATGTAATTATCGGATTACCTGAGGAAAACAGAAATGATATGCTTCAAACAGCAAAAGTACTCGCTGATTTGGGAATTGACGGGGTTAAAATTCATCTGCTATGTGTGCTAAAAGGAACAAAACTTGAGCAAATGTACTACAATGAGGAATATTATCCACTTGAAGCTAATGAATATGTTTCAATTGTTTGTGATTTCTTAGAAATTTTACCGCCAACTACTACTATCCATCGACTGGCGGGAAACGGATTAAAGAAAATTCTTGTTGCTCCAAAATGGTTGCCTAAAAAATTTGAAGTTTTAAATATGATTGATAATGAATTAGAAAAACGCAATTCTTTTCAAGGTAAAAAGTATTAATATTTATTGCTATACTTGATAAAAAGCAACCGGTATTTTTATATACGGATTTTTTGTTTTTTGTGAATTTTCTAAAGAAATCTTTGTTGCATGTTCTCTAACTTTGTTTAATAAAAGATTTTTATCAGCTGTTTTAGGCTTAATGCCTTCATTTTTGGTAAATTCCTTAAATCCTTTTAATATTTTCTTTTTATCTTCATGCAATAGAATTATTCTGCCTTAAAGGTTTTTTGATTCCTGTCGCAATCGCTTTTACAATAAGAGTATCAGGCGGAGTTTCAAACTCGATTTCGTCAATTTCAAAAACACCACAGAGGCTCTTTTGAAGGTTGCAAGAAAATGCGAAGATATGAAGCCTCTGATGAAAAACATTGCAGGTATTATGGCAGATGCTGTTGAAGAAAATTTTGAGCAAGAAGGTCGACCCGACAAATGGCAGGAATTGGCAGAATCTACCATTAAGCACCGGAAGAACACAAAGCACTGGCCCGGTAGAATTTTGCAGGTAGAAGGGCAATTAGCAACCTCTGTCACAACGCAATACGACAACGAAAGTGCCATTATCGGTTCAAACTTGGAATACGCAGCAATTCATCAACTAGGGGGACAAGCCGGTAAAGGCAAAAAAGTCACAATCCCTGCCCGACCATATTTAAAAATTGATGATTCTGATAATAAAAAGATGTTAGAAGAAATTAAGAATTACTTAAATAGCCAAAAGTTAAGCTAAAATTATATTTTTCCACCGACACCTTTAAATTTTTCTACAAAAGCAGCAATCTTCTAACTTTTAAAATTCTTCCGATTTGAAAAAATTGATTTGAGAAACAATTACCTTATTTCAAGACTATAAGATAAATATTTGAAAACTAAATGATAATTGATACTGGAACTACTCGCTCCTTTATACTCAATACAGACCAAAATCTATGCAACTTTGGGACTGAAAGTGGTATAATTCTTAAACTAAAATCGAGGTTTTTTCACCGCCGAAAGATATATAACACTAAGCAAAATGGCAAAGTTGCACGATTCTTAAAATGTCCGCTTCTCTATAAAATTTTTAATAAAAAAGCAATTTTTATTATGTTTAGGGTTAAAATAGATAATAAGTTAGAAATCGAGGGAAAAATCATGTTAGTAAATTTCAATCCTATGGTGTCAAACAAAAAACAAAACGTTAGTTTTAACGCCCTGCCTATTGCTAAAATAACTAAAAATGCAGCTGAGGCTGACATGTTTAGAGTGGATGTGGCTAAAGGAAAGTATCCAAGCACAGAAGAAAATATTAAAGACCTTTTTACTGCTATAGAACAAGCAACTAAAGAAAAAAAATTAGGAGTTAAAACCTATTTGGAGGATATAGTAGAATATTGGGGAATTACAATTCCTATTAAGCAATAATATCTTGTAGTTTTTGAGAAACTTCTGAGCTTAAAATTGCACCTGCACCCATTCCGATAAGTGAACCTGCAGCTCCGCCGTATTTTGCGCCTATTGCACCCATAGTGCCTATTCCTGTTACAATGGAAGCTACATTTACTGTAGATTTTGCCGTTTGTTTAGCAGTTGAAGTTATCTTTTCATCAGTATTATCACCTTTTGTTGCTGCTTTAATTATTTTGGGGATTTCCAGCAAACCTAAGGCTACGACACTTAATAAAGGAAGTCTTTTCATGGCTCTTGTAATTATTTCGCCACC
>JAQUYY010000196.1 GCA_028691575.1 Candidatus Gastranaerophilales bacterium | reverse complement strand
ATTATTTGTTTTATCAAAAGATAAAAGTTTTAAAAAAACGATATTTTTTATAGGAGTTTTTCATGGGGATGAATTTGAAGGTGAGATTTTAATAAATAAATTGGCTGATAAAATCAAAGCTAATCTCAGTATAATCAAGGATAATAAGCTTTTATTCATTCCCTGCTTAAATCCTGACGGAAAAAATCAAAATACAAGGGGTAATTCTTCCGGTGTAGATTTGAACAGAAACTTTCCGACAAAAAATTGGGAATTGTCTCACAATAAAAATAATTATTATTCGGGAGAAAAGCCTGAAAGTGAGATAGAAACAGGATTTTTGACAGAAATAATTAAAAATTACAAACCGGATCTGATAATAACCTTGCATACGCCATTTAAAATAATCAATTATGACGGACCGGCTCAAGAAATTGCCAAAAATATTGCAAAATATAATAAATATCCGGTTCAATCAGATATCGGATATCCAACCCCGGGCTCATTCGGTACATATTGCGGAGTTGAAAGAAATATTCCGACAATAACTTTAGAATTGCCCGAAAATACTGATATAGAGATATTATGGGAAGAAAATAAAGAAGCATTCTTTTACTTATGCAGTATCTGAAATAAAATTTTTTCTAATAAAAATACTTATTAAAAACAAAAAGGGGAACTTTTTAAAGTTCCCGATGCGATAATAGGTAGGGCGAATAATCAAAATTCGATAGTTTTTAAAAAATCAAATCGTGATATTTTTCACTTTTTTATTATAATACTTTATTGCTGCATATGCAAGATTTTTTTTAAGAAAAATTAAAATATTAGAAAACATATAACTATTTATAACAACTTGCAGTAATTTTTAAAACTACTGCAAGTTATTTAGATTAAACAATCAACCCATAAGACAGGTATTTAAGTATTCAATTGTTTTTAACTTAATTTCGTAGAGATACTCTATAAATCTAATGTATTCATGAGATGCAGATGAAATCGTTATACTGATTTCAAAACCATCCGAACAAAAAGGCTCATAGTCATAAACGACATAGCTATTGTACTTACTTCTCCATTCTTTTTTTTCCACACGACAATTGTTCTCGACAGCTATTTGTTCTAACCATGGGAGAATATCCTTGGAAACGTTTTTAAACTCCAAAAAATGGAGCAAGTCTTCTCTGCTTCTGTGACCTGTTATCATTGTGTTTCCTCCCGCTAGGCTCGTTACACGCATTTTGTTTTCAGCACTTCTCTTACAGTTACGATTCTAATTGTAAAGTATTTTTTGACCGTTTTAAATCGACAAACGGTCAAGATTATCAATGATAAATATTGATAATAAATATTTTTTCATTGCCAAATAGGGTAAGTTGATTTTAAATTCTTTATAAAATCTTTATGTGAAAAATTGAATCCCCCAATTAAGCTAAAGTGCTGATTAATATTGTTTTTCGAACACATTTATTTGTGATATAAAGAAAATATTTAGATTTGATATTTTTTGTTTTTTTGCGTGTATAATGACTTTTGTAAGATTGGAAAAGTACTTTGTACACTTAAAATATTAAATTTATATGAAGTTAAAGCAATTTTTTAGAAAGCAGTGTTTTAAAGAAAGTACAAAATAAAATAATCGGAGATAAGTATGCAAACAGCGCTAAAAGAAAATATTAAACTAATAAAATCAAAAGAAAAATTTCCTAAAGAAACAGTACCTTATTTATTGCAAGCGTTAGAAACTGCCGATAATAATATGAAAGCCCGCATAGAAAATAAAATAGTCGAAATGGGCGAAAATGCTGTTGAAGATTTGGTAATTGCTTTAAAAAATACAGGAGGTTCAATCAGAGGAACTGTTGCAATGGCTTTAATCAGAATAGGAAATGATTGCATCGAACCTCTAAAAAATGTTTTTTACGGAGAAAAAAGATGGGTTGCTGATTATATTATTAATGAAATTAACGGCTCAAAAATTTCTGTTTGCACAAGAAATAACTATTCAATAATATAAAAATCAATATCAATAAGATTAAAAGAGCCTTGAAAAGGGCTCTTTTTTAAAATCAAACTTTGGTTGTAAAAATATCAATACATTTACGAGTATCTAAAATCAAACAAATTAGGTATATTTAGTTTATAATAAATAAAATGTGTATCGTATTAAAAAGGTTTTAATTTTGGAAATTGCTGTAAAAAGTAAGCAAAGCTATACTATTGTGGACATTTTGTCTTCAAATTTGGATTCTACACTAGTAAATACATTAAAAAATATACTTGATAGTCTTATTAATGAAAATAAATATGATATTCTTGTAGATTTTAGCAATGTAGAAGTTGTTGATACATTGGCTCTTGGGTGTTTAATTACTTCTAACAAAGAATGTATGAAAAAAGGTGGGCAAATTAGCTTATTTGGCGTTAATAACGATATTTTAATGATTTTATATATTATAAAACTTGATAAGCATATAAATATTTATAACAATGAGAAAGATGCTCTTTCAAGAAGCAATATGCTTGTAAAAAGACGTTTTAAAGTTGTTTGATTAAAATAATAAAGGTAAAAAATTGATTAAAACATACACTCCATCGCATTTTGAAATATTTGATAAATGCCCTAAACAATATTATTACAGGTATATTCAAAAACTTTTTTTGCCTCAAAAAGATGATTTTACAGAACTTGGAAATAATATTCATGCACTTATTCGGTATTATTTACAGGGAGATAATATAGAGCATCTCTTGAAAAATACGAGTAGTGAGGTTTTGACTCATTGGAATAATATTAAAAGCCACCCCATAATGGGTTTAGAGTCAATTGCCCTGGAATGGGGATTTGATTGTCATTTGAATGATAACAACTGGCTTAGAGGTCAAATTGACGCTGTTTTTTATGATAAAAATAACAGCAAATACATAATTGCTGATTGGAAATCAGGTAAAAATATTCCCGAAAATCCACCGTCAGCTTTTCAATGTATGATTTATTTATATGCTTTTTTTAATGCTCAAAAAGATTTAGGACTAAATTTTAGTCATAATGATTTAGAATTTCAATATATTCATACTTTAAATAATTCTCTATCCCCATCACCTGTTGTTTATTCGCAAAAAAAGGAAGAAATTTACAAGAAAAACTTCATTGAAATTATAAGCAAAATTGAAAAACTTGAAATAATGCCTCAAATCAAACAATGCAAAGATAAAAAATGCACTTATTCTGCTTTATGTTAAAATTTTGATTTTTTGAACGAACAGAAGAGAACAAAGACTTAAAAAAGCACCGAAAATAAACGGTATTTTATAGTCAATCATCCATAAAATACCGCCAATAACAGGTAATGCAACTGCTACAAGATGATTTATCGTAAACCCGACAGCCATGCTGGGTGCAATATCTGATTTATCAGCAGTTTTTTGAAAATATGACTGTATCGCAATTGCAAATCCGAAAAAGATATGATCTAAAATATACATAAAAGCTACAACCCACTTAGATGTTGCAAAAGCATAAGTTAAAAACACAAAAATCAAACTCAAATATTCGACAGATAAAACAAACCTTTCGCCCATTTTATTAATCATTTTCCCGACATAAGGCACAAAAATATAAGTTACTAAATTATTAATTAAAAATAATACAGTTATTTCTTTGACCGTAAAACCAAATTTTTTGACCAAAAGGAATACCGCAAAAGCAACAAAAATTTGCCTCCTGGCTCCAGCAAACATTGTTAAAACATAATATAGCCAATATCTTTTTTTGAAAATCATTTTCTTGTGCTGCAAAGGAATATCTTCACTTGCAGGATTTTGACCTAAGCCCCAAATAGCTCCGATACAAATAACAATGCTTAAAAGAAAAAATATTTGTTTATATGCAAGGTAAGTAGTTAAAACAAAAACTACACCCCCAATGAGAATGTTAGCACCGGCTTGAGTTGAACGCAATTTTGCCATGACAAGAGGAGCTGCTTCTTCGCTAAATTATTACAGAG
>JAQUYY010000195.1 GCA_028691575.1 Candidatus Gastranaerophilales bacterium | reverse complement strand
TATAATTAAAAGAGAATTAAGAACATCAAAATTTTAAAGGAGGGCTGTCTTTATGGTGAACTTCCGTGTCGGTGAGGTAATCAAGTTCTTCCTCTCGGTGTTTGAGGGTCTGGGGATTCTTCTCGAGAATCTCTCCAATCTTCCCGACAATGAAGGAGACTGGAAGGTTCAGACTGTCAACAAGGATTTCACGCTCGGCAACATCATCGAAGTCCAGAACGGCGCGATTTTCGACGCCGAGGAAAGGGAGGCTTTTCAGGTTCGTCGAATCCACTCGGCCTACATCAAGGGTCTCATTCAAGAGGAATATCGTCCGTCAGTTCTGAATCGTTCCCGCGGTGGGTCGAAGAAAAAGTCCAAGGCCAAGACGGCTCGTTGGGCCGGCATCGAAGCGGGGAAGGCCAACGGCACTTGGCATCCCAAGGTGAAGCCCCCGAAGCAGAAGAAAGGGAAGGGCGGATCCTCCGACGGGGGCAAGAAGAACAAGGGCAGTAAGAAGTAGTCTCCACACACACATCGGGCGAAAAAAAGCCTACAGAGGGCGTTTCGGTTTTGAACCGAACGCCCTTTTTCTTTTCCTATTTTATGAGTGAGGTTGAACCTCGCTCATAAGGATGATAGTATTCTTGCTTATGGCAAAGAAAAAACCGGAATTTATAGAAGATGAATTCTATCACATTTATAATAGGGGTGTAGAAAAAAGAAACATCTTTTTAGATAAGCAGGATCACCTTAGATTTATTCACTGTCTTTATGAATTTAACAACAATTCTCCAGTTCAGAACTTAGGTCGCGACATTGAACATAATAGATCAATGAGCGAGGTTCAACCTCGCTCATTTGTGAAGAATAGAAAAAGGATGGTTGATGTTATTATTTTTACATTGATGCCCAATCATTTTCATTTGGTTTTGAAACAAAGACAAGAGAATGGAATCGTAAAATTTATGCAGAAACTGGGGACTGGATATACTATGTATTTTAATCAAAAATATGAGAGAGTGGGGGGTTTGTTTCAGGGAAGATTTAAGGCGGTCCACATAAAAAAAGAAGCTCATTTTGGTTGGTTGCCTTTTTATATACACACTAACCCCATAAAGAAATCCAAGGGATTGCCATCCGAAAAAATAGAACAATTGAATCACTATAGATGGAGTAGCTATTTAGATTATATAGGAATAAAAAATTTTCCATCTGTTACATCGCGAGAATGGATGAGTGGTTATCTTGGCGGGGAAGCGAAGTATAAAAAAGAAATGGAAGATTGGATTAGGGACAATAAGAATGATGGAGACATAGATTTAATTATGGAACAAAATGATGAGTGAGGTTCAACCTCGCTCATGGTGTTGTCATTGGACAGGTAGCGATAATTTTGTTATTGTTTTTTACACATTAGTTATTAAATGCGCCCATAGCTCAGTTGGTAGAGCAGTTGCCTTTTAAGCAAATGGTCGCAGGTTCGAATCCTGCTGGGCGCACAAACAATCCGCGATGAGCGGATTTTTGTCTGCCCAGAGAAAGCCATTACCCATAGCCTTCGTCAGCCTGCCTGCCGGAACCTGTCTACCGATAGGTAGAGGCAGGGATTCGAAACCAGACTGAGTATCCACCCAAGGTGGATCCGATGATTGGACTGTCCATATATTGGAATAATTCTGCTGGGCTTAAAAATTCTTTCTCGTAGGGAGAGAATATTGAAATTTTAATTGTGGGTGTTTTTAAAATTTATTTATAAATTTAGTTATTTTTGCTAAAGTATAACAATAAAAATTTAATAAAAAATATGAGAGAATTTTTTGAAAAAATAGCATTAAGAGATTATAGTAAAAATATAAAAGGTGAATTTAGAGAGAAAGACCCGGAGATACTGAGAGACAAAATTAAACTCATCGAAAGCAGATCTGAGTATTTTTTGAATACCCCGGAAAAACAGACAGAAATATATGAGATTCAAGAAAAAAAATTAGAGATAATGAAAGGTCTCAGGGAAAATCTTAGAAAAATAGACAACAATGAGTTGGTAGAAATAGAAGAGGTTGAGGGTAGAAACGTTCGAAATGTTAAAAAAGAAGGAGACTTTTATTTTGTGGATGACATAAGAGTAACTCTAGGTACAATTTTTACAGATTATGATTGGGGCAATGATTATAATCTCGATCCTCTTACTGTTCCACGCGATGTAAGAAAGAGATATATTGTAGAAAGAACTTCGTCTCTAATCGGAGAATTATTGGACGAACAAATAGCGATAAACGAACACAGTAGCGGATTTACTGATGAAGGAAAAAAGCAAGCATACGGAACAAGGCTACCTGAAAATAAAAAAGAAAGTCTAGAGAGAGGCGGATTTGTAGCCGAAAAACTTGTTAAAACAATTTTAAAGAAGTTGGAAATCGATCATGAAGCGGAATTTGATGTAAAAGATGTAGATTTTTTTGAGGATGTTGAATATAAAATAGATTTTATTGTAGAAACAAAAAATAGGCTAAGAGGAGTTGACGTTGAATCTGATTCCAAAAGCACAGGTATACAATTTACGATAAATACCAACAAAGATGTAGGGGAGAAAAAGGGCAAACAAACAGAAATGTCCAAACAGAAAATGTCGCTTACTTTAGAGAAAAAAGTGGACGATCTTGTTTTGGTCATAATACCTCTGCGTCACTTGATGGCTAGATATAAAGATTGGGTCAATGCGGGAATGCCTCCAGGAGGTCCGGAAGCAGATAATTTTGACATGAAAAAAAGAATAATAAGAGGGGTATTAAGAGAACTCATCTCATCGGAAAAAATTGAAGAATATTGCAAAAAACTAAACAAGAAAGAAACACCCAAACAAGAGGACGTCGCCACCAAAAAGGATAAAATTACTATGGAAACAGAAAGAAGGATTCAAGAGTCCCTGGAAAATGGATCGATAGAACAGAATTATTTATCAATAGAACAGATTGCGCAAGAGGTTAATTCACTAAACCCAAGGGAACGACTAAGTAATTCATTAAAAGAATTAAAAGCACAGAAAGCGGAATTGAAGGACAGCGATTTATCTGAAATTTCTATTAATAAAAAAAGGGAATTAAATAAAAAGATTGATTATATTTATAGACTATTGTGGAGATTGTCTGAAATAGAAAAAATTTTAGGGGATAATCTTATTCTAGACGAAAACAGGAAGACCAATCCAGATTATGAAAAAGAAAAAAGATATTTTCAGGTCAAAATAAATGTGCTATTTGAGAAGTTCAAAAAAAGAATAAGATATACAGAATAAAAATATCCAAATTTACTTCTTGGTTTAAGATTTGATTATTTAATTAGATTGAGATTACCTAATGACTTTGATGGTGGACGCATTAAAAAAAGGAGACCTTTTGGTCTCCTTTTTGCCATCAAATGATGTCAATTCTATTTTGATCTTTTACTTTTTCAATAACGACCTTACTCTTTTTTGCTCCGTTTTTCGTGAATTCTTTTATATCAATTTTTATTATGTCTCCGGGAATGATTCCGCCTTCTTCACCTTTAATAATCAGATTCATTAGAGGATTTAGTATCTTTGACTTAATCACATTTTCAATAGGTCTGGCTCCGAGGGCTTTGTTCACGGGATCTTGTGTTTCTGTAAAAAGAAAATCTTTTAATGGTTGAGAAAAAATTAGCTTTGTTCCGGGAGAGGCAATTTGAATTTTTCTCTCCATCTCTTTTATCTGAAGCTCAATGATATTTCTGATTCCAGATTCTTTTAGAGAATGGAAGATCACAATATTCTCTTTGCCAATTCGTCCGATAAGCTCTGTCGGGAAGTGTTCGGAGTGAGTAATTTCTTCGATTACCGTTTGATAGATATTTTTATCTTCTTCTTTTTCTTTTTGAGTTGTTTATGTGAAGATTCCTATCTTTCCTTTGCCCCTTTGCATGTCGGCAAGTTTTCTTGCTCCGATATTGGAGGTCATAAAGATGAAACAATTCCTAAAGTTGACTATTTTCCCATTCGCAAGTTTTGTTTC
>JAQUYY010000194.1 GCA_028691575.1 Candidatus Gastranaerophilales bacterium | reverse complement strand
TTAAAATAAATTTACAAAATTAAATATATTAAGCGTAGCAAAACGCTATAACTAAGTTATATTGTCAAACTTAGTTATAGCGTTTTTATATTAAACCTTAAGCAACTTTTATTGAAAAATTATCAGACAGTTTTGTAGTTCTTATCAGGTTCATTCTGAATGTCTGACAACCAGTTTGATAAAACTTCCGACTTGATTTTCGCAAAATTAAAATTTTTCCATTCTGCTTGTCACATTTTCCATTCTGGCTGTCAAATTATAACGAAACTGCAGCTTTAACATTAGATAAAGTTTTTAATAACAGCAAGAGTTAAAAAAACATAGTTGACCTAAAGTTGACCTTTTGGCGTTTTTTGACATAAAAAAGAGAGTTTTGGATTAACCCGAAACTCTCTTTTGTTACTTGGTTGCGGGGGCAAGATTTGAACTTACGACCTTCGGGTTATGAGCCCGACGAGCTACCAGACTGCTCCACCCCGCGTTATTATGTTTTTATTTGGTTTTTTTTATATCGCAGTCTGGACTTTAATTTTTATTCGCAAGCTTATCGCTTCCTTTGTCCACCCCACGATGGGTTATTTATTTGGTTAAATCACTACATTTCAATAACCTTATATTATTAGTATCCTACAAAAATCTTTTTTTTCAACTCGAACTCTTTTTTTCGCTTAATAATTACGATCTTGCTCCCTCTGAATCGCTTTCATATCACTTGATTCATAAAATTAACATAATTTATAATACGAGTTTAATTATTATGTTATAATTTTATAAAATTACATTTATGAATGAGAGAATATTATGACAAAAAAAGCATTAATTACCGGAATAAGTGGTCAAGACGGTTCATATTTAGCTGAATTGCTTTTAGAAAAAGGTTACGAAGTTCACGGAATAATCAGAAGATCAAGTTCCTTTAACACAGGAAGAATAGATCATTTGTATCAGGATCCTCATATATCAAATACAAAATTATTTCTTCATTACGGAGATTTGTCCGATTCTTCCAATATAGCAAGAGTTTTAGAAAAAATAGAACCCAATGAAATATACAATTTAGGTGCTCAAAGCCATGTAAAAGTCAGTTTTGAAACTCCTGAATACACAGGAGATGTTACAGGACTTGGAACTATAAGATTGTTAGATGCAATTAGGGATACAAAAATCAAAACAAAATTTTATCAAGCATCCTCTAGCGAATTATACGGAAAAGTTCAAGAAATCCCTCAAAAAGAAACAACTCCATTCTATCCGAGAAGCCCTTATGCCGTAGCTAAATTATATTCATACTGGATTACGGTTAATTACAGAGAAAGCTATGACATGTTTGCTTGCAATGGAATTTTGTTTAATCATGAATCTCCAAGACGTGGTGAAACTTTCGTTACAAGAAAAATTACCAAAGCATTGGCAAAAATAATTGCAAAAAAACAGGATAAACTTTATCTTGGAAACTTAGAGGCAAAACGTGACTGGGGTTATGCCAAAGATTATGTTGAAGCTATGTGGTTAATGCTTCAGCAAGAAAAGCCCGACGACTATGTTATAGCTACAGGTGAAACATACTCGGTTAAAGACTTTTTGACAGAAGCATTTTCTATAGTCAATTTGGACTGGAATAAATACGTTGAAATTGATAAAAAATATTTTAGACCTGCTGAAGTCGATTTATTAATCGGGGATCCGTCAAAAGCAAAACAAAAATTAAAATGGATACCAAAAACAAGTTTCAAGGAATTGGTAAAATTAATGGTAAAAGCCGATTTGGAAGAAGAAGGTATTAGTTTATAAATAAAAATAATGTTGTTCTTAATTCTCAAAATTAAGAATTTTTCTTATTCTCTAAATCTGTTAGAATTTGCTTTATTTTATCCCAGTTTTCTATACCTTTTTCCTTAAAACCGCAATCGTCAAAATATATTGTTTTTTCGTGAGGAATAGGGTACATTCTGCAAAATAACGGTCTGTCTTCGTGAATTTTGCAACGATTATTATCGTCTAAAAATTTACAGGTAAAAAAGGAAATATTTGAATTTTTGGTAGTTTTAAGTATATTTTCAACAAAACTTTTATTAATTTTTTTAGCATCTTCAATAGAATCTAACGGAACAAAAACAGATAAAAAGTCTCTCGCTCCATCAATTTGAGATATTTCATCCGTAGTACTGTTTGCTAATTTTTTAACTTCTTCATAACTAAGCTCACCTTTAAAAATTGCTATTTTACAACACATGCCACAAGTTTTGCATAATTTTTGCGGTAATTTAAGCAATTCTTCAACCATTTTGACAGATTCAGACATATTAATATTCCTCTGTTTAAAAGATATCATTAAAATATTTTTATATCTTTTATTTAATATATCGTAACATTAAATAAAATAATGGCAAATAATTCTAAAATTAATTGTTTATATAAATAAGGATAGTTATGTAGAATTAGAGGTAAATTAATGTATCCTACTCAAAATATGTATAATACAACACCAAATCCATCTGTTGGGGCAGTAAACATACAAATTTTTAACCCTACAGCAGGTCAAGCACAGCCAACACCTGTTTATCCACAGATGAATAATTATAATCCTGCTTATTATCCTCCTGCAAATTGGGTTAATACACCACAACAAAATCCAACACCTGCAACTAATTTGGAAAAGACTCCCGAAGAGCCTATAAAAGCTAAGGAAATAGATAAGGACGACTCTTCAACAAAAAAAGAAGCTGATAAAACTGATGACAAAAAAAAAGATCCGGTTCCACTAACGGATGATCTTATAAAAACATATGAAAATTACTTAAATAATCAAAATTCACAAGTAAGACTCATGGGTGCTAAAGAAATTCTAAAAAGATTTAAAGAAGACGAAACAAGAAAAGAAGATCCTGCTTTGACTCCTTTATTAAATAAAGCATTACAAGACCCTGCTTCAAATGTAAGATTAATGGCAATGACTTCACTTAGCACAGGTTATGCTGTCGGTAATGACGAAACTATACAAATTTTAAAGAAAATACAAGCCTCCGATGCTGCTTATAACGAAGATGCAATAATGGCCACGGATATATTGGCAAAACTTGCCGCATATGATGCATCCAAATTGAATAAAACAAGTGAACCTATAGATACACAAAAAAAATAAGGAAAAATCAAATTGGCAATAACATCACATTTAGCTAAAATAATCGGATTAGGCGCTGTCTCATTAGCCACTTATGAAGCCGTTGGTAATGGTTTCAGAAAAGGAACTAATAAAACAGATGCCGATATTGCCAATAGTTTAGCCGATGTATACATTTCGCATCAATTTGAATCAAAAACAGGAAAAATTAAAGAAAGCGTAAAGAAATATTACAGGGAAACACTTCTGGACGTAGGATTTATAGAAACTTTTCTGGATGTAAAAAATGTTGTAGTTGAGTCTGTCAAAGAATTAGGCGGATATCTGCTTCCAATAGGCTTGGGGTTAGGTGCATTTTTCACAAAGGTTAAAAAACCAAATGTCAAGTTTTTAAAAGGTTTTATTCCTCCTTTTGTTGGAAAAGCATGTGCAATAGGCTTAGGAATTTTGGGAGGCAAGGTCCTTTTCCAAGATATAATGGGAATATCTAACAGAAACAAATTAGATTGATTTCCTTTTATATTTCACATAATATATCCAAGGGAAATAAATTAGAGATAGAAATATGTAACAATTAGTTAACAATACAATTTAAAAGAGGCAATTTTTAAAATTCAAGTACATTAAACATAATAGAAGAATGAAGTAGAAATTATAAATAGGGGACAAAGGATGGTAACAAGTTTTTCACCAAATCAAATGATGCAACAACCAATGACTCCAATGCAGCAATACGCTCCGCAACAGTCAATGTATCAAAGCATACCGCCAACAACTGCAGCAGTAAATATACAAATTATTGAACCTAAAGTTATACCGGCGATGCCTCAAAATCCAATATACAACTACCCTCAGGCAAGTCTTTATGCTCAGCCTCAAATGCCGACACCATAT
>JAQUYY010000193.1 GCA_028691575.1 Candidatus Gastranaerophilales bacterium | reverse complement strand
CAGCAGCGATTGATGCAGATTTTCCGTCCCCTTTTATAACAGCTTGTTGGGCAATATCATACTTTGGAATACAAAATTTACCGTCAACCAAAATTTTTGGCGGCAATATTAAGTTATTTTCTTTAATTATTGAACTACAAGCCTCTTTCATCGCTAGAAGCGATGCTTGAAGTATATTATATTTTTCTATTTGCTCAACAGATAGATGAATAATTTTGTATTTGGCGCATTTTTTTATTTCAATTGATAATTCTTTTCGTCTTTTAGAACTCAATTTTTTTGAATCGTTTAAATATTCCAGATTTTTAATTAATTTTTTGTCAAATTCTTCAAGCCAAACAGCTGCAGCTGTTACAGGTCCAGCCACAGGTCCTCTTCCAGCTTCGTCTGTGCCTATTACACAATAAGAAGTGCAAAATTGTTCATCAAATTTGACTAAATCATTAATTGCACTCTTGAGAGATGACATCTAAATTTATTCTCCCTATTCTTCCATGCCTAAAATCCGATAAAATCATTGCCGCTGTTCGTTTTATATCAGGATTATCCCCCAATATAAGCCATCTTCTTGAATTTGCAATATCTTCTAAAGTCGGTGATTTTTCAAGATTTTCTAAATTATAATAATTTTGCAGATTTTTTTTATAATTTTCAAAAAGTATATTAATCAATTGTTTTGCAACTTCTATATTATCGTATGCTTTATCACTTACAGCATCAACGACAGCAAGTTTTACGGCACTTTCCTGATTCTCTAACTTTAAAGGAATAATACCCGGAGTGTCTAATAATTCCAATTTGGGATTAACCCGAACCCATTGAGAAGTCCTCGTTACCCCTGCTTTATGTCCTGTTTTTGTTTTTGCTTTTTTAATAAGTTTATTAATAATGCTTGATTTACCAACATTTGGCATGCCAATTACTATTGCTCTGGTTGGTCTTGGCAAAATTCCTTTGGCTACAAGTTTTTCTATTTTTTCTTTACCTAATTCAACGGCAGAGCTGACTATAGAGGAAATATCTTTTATAGAATTTGAACTTGTTGTAATTACTTTTAAGCCAGTTTCTTTTTTTAAAAGTTCGACCCATTTTGAAATATAATAAGGATCGCCCAGATCTGATTTGTTCAAAACCAATAATCTGGGCTTATTTCCAATTAATTTTTCAACGTTTTGATATCTGCTGCTCAAAGGTAACCTTGCATCAATAACTTCAATAACTACATCAACTGCATTGGTCAATTCTTTTAACTTTTTTTCGGCCTTTGCAATATGACCGGGATACCATTGAATATCAGGCATAACGCTTATTTTGTTGTGATTTTTTCTTTAATACGAGTAGCTTTACCTGTACGTTCTCTAAGATAGTAAAGTTTGGCTCTTCTAACTTGACCGCTTCTTTGAATTTTGATTTGCTCTATTCTGGGAGAGTTGATAGGAAATACTCTTTCTACTCCAATGCCCTGAAATACTTTTCTAACGGTAATAGTTTTATTAATGCCGCTTCCACGTTTTTTAATAACAACACCTTCAAAAGCCTGTGTTCTTTCTTTGTTGCCTTCTTTGATTCGAACTAAAACTTTTACAGTATCGCCAGGATTAATTTGCGGAAGATCATTTTTCAAAAATCCATCTTCTAATTCTTTAATTACTGGGTTCATTTTATTTTCCTTTTTGCTTAAATTGTTGCCATGACTTTTTCATATGTATCTTTTATAATAATTAAAACAAATTTTTTATTCAAGTGCTTTTTTAAAATTTTTAAACATGTATAATGATATCATACGAGTGAATGGAAATAAAAATGATAAAATCAAGGATTTTTGCCTTCTTAACAGCTCTTTTAATTATGGCTTCGGGAATAAATCAAATTTTTGCTCAATCAAAAACCGGTGATGTTGATATTTTGAACGAACAAGCAATAGTTGCTTATAATAAATCCAATTATGAAGATGCAATAAAGTTCTTCAAAATGCTTGGAGCTGATAATCTCACTTTGGATAACCTTATACTGCTTGCTAATTGCTATGACAGTATAGGTCAAACGAATTTAGCTGTTGAAGTTCTGGAAATTACCACCCACAACTTTGATACAGATTATAGAGCATACTACAATAAAGCAGGATTTTTGTTTAAACAAGGCAATTATAGTGCTGCGATTAAAAATTATAAAAAATGTTTAAAATACAAAAAAAATTATGCCCCGGCCGTTTATAACATGGGGATTTGCTATTACAACCTGGAAAAATACAAAAAAGCATATAAATCATTCAAAAAAAGTGCAAAATTAATGCCGGAATATATGGATGTATACCACAATATGGCTTTGGCATTGAAAAAAATATAGATTGATTTATTTAATTGTTCTAATTTAACAAATTAATTATTTTTTCAGTTCTTTTCGTTGTTGCTTGTATTTTTAAATTTTAGTGTATAATTTATATTGGTTATGATTATCGGTTACTTTTGTTTCTTTGATAATTGTAGTTTTGTTTGGAATATTTAAGGCAAATACAATAATAGATGTTTAATTTTAAATATATTAAAGACAGGGCAAAGCCGGGAAGCTGGCGCCGAGGTTACGAATATTATCGTAAAAATATGGTTTTGGAGTCTTCTTTAGCCGAAAATATTATCAATGCAAAAGTTAAAGGAAGCTTTCAAGACAGCTATTCTATACAGCTTATTTTGGATGAAAATAATATTAGTGCAAAATGTGATTGCCCTCTTGAAGAAGAATGGTGCAAACACGCTGTTTGTGTAGGAATTAATGCTGTTGAAAAACATTTTCATGAACAATTTTTGACAGAAAAAACGGGACAAATTTTTGTTTTTGAAGATGAAAATCCTATCATCAAAAGTGAATTTGAAGGCAATTACAAATTTATATTAAATCCTTCTTATAAGCCAAAATTTTCCGGCATAAAAGTCATAGACAGGAGTACAAATCAAGAAATAAATGATTTTGAAAAACTTTTAAAAGCTGTAATAGAAATTCAAAAAAGCATTCCTGATTTTGAGTTTAATCAGGCTCAAAAAGTTGAATTATCTATAATTCAATATCTTTATAAAAACTCAAAATTTCATGAAAATACTAATTTCCACAGCATTCCTATGTCAAAATTTTCGCAGATTTTAAGCCTTCTTTGTATGGCTGAAGATGTTGTAGATACTTCACTAAAGTCTATTTCTTTTCAAAAAGAGCCGTGGAAGTTGATTTTAACAGTAAATGTTTCAATGGTAGGAAATGTTTTGCTTTCACTGCATTGGCATAGACCTGATAAAGACGACGTTTTGCCGTTTGAAGAAGTTAAATATTTTTCAAAAGAAATTAAATGGGGACAATATAAAAGCGTAATTTTTCCGACAGATACAGCTATTTCCATCATACCTAATTACCTTGTAAAATCAACGTTTACTGACATCAGGGACGCTGATGGCGGTAAATTTATCTATGAAGAATTGCCAAAATTAAAAAAATTAATGACAGTTGATGTGGCTGAATACTTAGAAAAATTATCTCTTGAAAAGCATAAACCTAAAAATATTCTTTATTTAGATTATGATGAAACCGAAGAAGAAGAGTTAAAACTTACTCTGGAGTTTGAATACGAAGGAGTAAAAGTTCCATATGGCAAATTGGCTAACAAAACGCCTTATGTAATCATTAAAAAGCCCAAGGAAGAGATTTTATATTGGATTAAGAGAAATTTAAAATTTGAAGAAAATGCTTATAAAATTATTCAAAAACAAAAGTTGGTTCCGATGCAGACAAATAAATTATCTGCTAAATTAGACGATGCGATTGATTTTTACAATGAATTTGCCCCAAAATTAAATGAAAGCTGGACTATTATTGAAGATGAGAATGTTTCAAAGTTAAAAACTTCAACAGAACCTTTAAAAATTCATGCCAATATTGATTTTGACACAACGGTGGATAGCTTTACACTTGAAATTTCTTGTGCTGTCGGCAAAAACGAGATTTCTCTTGATGAAGTTCAAACCATTTTACAGCAAGGAAAAA
>JAQUYY010000192.1 GCA_028691575.1 Candidatus Gastranaerophilales bacterium | reverse complement strand
CCGATAATAAAATTTTTAAACGTATATTTTAAATTTAAATTGCTGGAAATACTCTTAAATTCATTAATTTTATCACTTGAAAATGTTTTTATTCCGAATTTTTTTTCTTCCTTATTTTCCCGATCTAAAGAAATTTCTTTTTCAATTGTCATTCTTGCATCTTTGTTTTGAACCGATTTATCAATAATTAATTCAAAGCCAAATTTTTCTTTTTTATATAAATCATGTAAAATTTCTATAATTTGTGATTTATAATTTTTTAAAATCCATTCCTTGCTAAGATTGCTGTTTGTTGAAACTTTTAAAACCTTTTCTTCTAAACAAACAGGTTTTATCGGTTTTATCCAAGACTCAAAAGCAGTATAGGCAAGGCTTTCTCCTAGTCTTGACGCAACTTGTTCCCAGATTTTTTCGTAAGATAAATTTTTCATGATGTACATTTTACAACAAAACTTATATAAATTATGTAAATTTTTTAATTTTTTTTGAAATACTATCCCAAAAAGGTATTGTGTAATTAAAAATATCATGATAGTATTTTTTTGTACTCAAAAATTAATCTTGAGTTTTCAACTTATTGCTTTTTAAGATGGTTTTTGATTGCTATTTGTTAATTTACTAAGAGGTGTAGAGTATGTCTATTGGTAACGTGAGCTCTGTTTCTGTTGTCCCCCGAAATAATCCCGCAACCCCTCCATCCATTGAGGCAAAAGCATTACATTTAGCTTCCGGGCTTTTAGTTATTGCAGGCGATCAAAATTTAGCACTTAAAGATGAAGTTAATTATTTGAGAGACGAACTGGGTTTACCTGAAAAATATAATATACCTGATGATTACGATACATCTGAATGTTGCGGAAAAAGATTAAACTGTATTTGTTGAAAATATTTAAAACTTTTATAAAAATCAAATAAAGGCTGACCTAAAAATAAGGGCAGCCTTTTAAAATAATAATTTAAATACAGGATTTCTTTTTTGAAAAAAATTATTATACTTAAATAAAAATTAAACTTTTAGAAAGGAATAATAATTATGACTACAAGAGTATCTTCTCAATATTTATTTACAAATTCTCAAATAGGTCTTCAAAGAATTTATCAATTGTTAGACAAAGAAGACTTAAACGGTTTATCTGCAACTGATTTGACAAATTATGAAGATGTCAGCGTTGGCGACTTGTCATTTGTTCAATTGTTACAAAAGAATTTTTCCGGCATAGATACTGATGATGACGGAACTTTATCAAGTGAAGAGTATGAAAAAATGATAAATACAATTTCGGAAAAAGGCATGACCTATCAGCAATTACAAGCACTTGCTCAGTCCGGCAGCTCTTCAGATACTCTTTTGCAAACAGTTTTAGAGCATTTTGGTGAAGTTGATACAAACGGCGATGGCATGGTTTCTCAGACAGAAATTGATGCCTATTCGATAGAGGCAGAAATTGCTGAGAAAAAAGAGGAATATAACAAAATTTCCTCAAGTAATTATTCAATAATGTACGGTGAAGATTCTGATGATGATTCGGACGATGAAGAATGAATATTATTGAAAAAGTAGAAAAAGCAAGAGAACTATTATTAGAAGCAGAAGACGATTTAATAATAGAAAAAGGTTTTTGCTTGTATGAACTTGGTTTTACGATTAAAAATATTGAAGAAACTATTAAAGTTTTAAAAAAAGAAAATTAAAATTATACCGATTTTTAATAAGTAATCTTAAAATGAAATTAATTAACATAAATCGGTATGCGTAAGTAAAGAGCGATGTTTTCTTAATGTCGGGCTTTGTCGATTTTAAAAAAACTAACTCATTTTTGTATAAATATAAACTAATAGCTATTTAAAAATTATTATAATGAGGTATTTTGGATGTAACATTTTATTAATTTTTATTTGAATTGTGCAATAAATTCTTAAAAAAATACTTTATTATAATAAGTGTAGTTAATTAGACGGGTTTATTATGAATAAAATACCTGCAATAAATTTCTTTGAGAATTATAATGCGAAACCGGTAAATAGCGGTGTTAGGCAGTTACCACCCGCTTCAACTACAGCGGCAGGAATATCTTCTGTTAAAGCTGAAGAAAAACTTTTTGCAACAAATAAATCTCAAACTGCTTTTAAGGGCGAGTTAACACCTGTTAATGACGGCAGTGGTTTTAATGACGGCACACTTGCTAAAAAATTAGATTTATCAATATAAAAATATTAAAAAATTTTTAAAACTCTGTTATTAATGCTTAAAAACGGCTAAATAACAGAGTTTTTTGTTGCTTTTTGGGTTGAATTTGAAAATGCATTTTTAACAAGTTATAATATAAAAGGGTGAGAAATATTTTATTTATTGCTTTTTGACACTTATAAGGAGTAATAATAGCCTATTTGTAGTTATAACGACGAATTTAAGTGAAAAAAGAAGGGTATTTTTATGAATTTAACGCAAAGACAAGAAAATATAGCAAGAAAAATAGAAGATGCTGTTTGTATTTCAAAATGGAGAGATTGGAAATGGCAGGTAAAAAATGTCATTCAGGATATTGATACTTTTGAAAAACTTACGGGGATTAAATTTGAAAGGGAAGAGAAAGAAAAATTAATAAAAACTCTTGAAATTTTCCCACTATCAATTACTCCTTTTTATCTTTCTTTAATTGATACAGAAAATTATAAGAACGATCCGATTTTTAAACAGGCTTTTCCAAGTTATAAAGAATTGGAAAAATCTAATTGTGAAATGAATGACCCTTTGGCAGAAGATGCCGATAGTCCTGTTGAATTAATTACTCACAGATATCCTGATAGAGTACTTTTTCACATAAGTAATGCTTGTGCGATGTATTGCAGGCATTGTACGAGAAAAAGGAAAGTTGGCGATGTTGATTACATTCCGCAAAAAGAAAAAATTGAAAAAGGAATTAAATACATAAGAGAAAATAAAGAAATTAGGGATGTATTGTTATCAGGTGGTGACCCGTTTATGCTATCAGATGAGTATTTGGATTGGATTTTAACGGAGCTTAGAAAAATAGAGCATGTTGAAGTTATAAGAATCGGCACAAGAACTCCGGTTGTTTTGCCGTATAGAATTACTGAAAATTTAACAAATATGTTAAAAAAACATCATCCGATATGGATTAATACTCATTTTAATCATCCAAGAGAACTAACGCCTTCAACCAAAAAAGCTGTTGAAAAACTTGCCGATGCAGGAATTCCATTGGGAAATCAATCTGTATTATTAGCAGGTGTCAATGATTGCCCGAGAATTATAAAAAAACTTGTGCAATTATTGGTTAAAAATCGAGTTCGACCTTATTATCTTTATCAATGTGATTTATCAGAAGGACTGTCGCATTTTAGAACTCCTGTTGGGAAGGGCATTGAAATTATGGAAAGCCTAAGAGGTCATACAAGCGGATTTGCAATCCCTACTTATGTAATTGATGCCCCCGGTGGTGGCGGTAAAATTCCTGTAATGCCAAATTATTTGATTTCATGGTCAACTAATAAGGTTATTTTAAGAAATTATGAAGGTGTTATTACCGCTTACAAAGAGCCTGATAATTATCAAAATATTTGTTGCGACTTAAATTGTGCAGAATGTGATTTGGAATTAAATATTTCCGAAGGGGAGGAAGTAATAGCAATCGGACTTGAAAAATTATTATCAGAGCATGATAAAACCTTATCCCTTACTCCTGAAAACAATGACCGATTAAACCGTAGAGAAAATTAATGAGTGATTTGATAGAAAAATATAACAATTCAATAATTCAGCATGGTAAAGAAAATAACAGAGTTTATTTAATAAAACTAGACTCTTTTAGTCCTGCTAAAACAGTTGATTATATAATGAATTTAGCTTTAAAAAATAGTTATTCGAAGATATTTGCAAAAATCCCGAGTAAGTTTAAAGAACTTTTTTATAACAACGTTTTTATCAAAGAAGCATTTATTTTTCAGTTTTATAAAGGGAAAGAAGATTGTTTGTTTTTAGCAAAATATTTGACAGAAGAACGAAAAGAGTTTCATAATAAGGA
>JAQUYY010000191.1 GCA_028691575.1 Candidatus Gastranaerophilales bacterium | reverse complement strand
CTTCTTTAAGAACTGATATTTTATTGGCACCACAACTTACCAGAATAGCACTAACTTCAGAAACAACTTCTTCTTCTGCTGCTGCTGGAGCTGCGCCTACTGCTACTGCAACAGGTGCTGCTGCTGATACGCCGAATTTTTCTTCCATAGCTTTTACTAATTCTGCTGCTTCTAATAATGTTAGAGCTTCTATTTTTTCTAAAATTTCACTTACTGCCATTTTATTTTCTCCTTATTTGTATAAAAAATGTATCTACTAATTAATTTTTTCTGATTTCATATATTTTTATTTGCCATAATCGGCTATAATTTCCTACCACATAGAAATAATTGCTTATGCTGATTCTTTTTGTTCTCTTACTTGATCCATAGCTCTAACAAGTGCGGTTAATACTCCGTTGACACAATTTGCAATGCCACTGGCAGGCGAATTGATACAACCAAGCATTTTTGCATATAACTCTTCTTTAGACGGAAGTTTAGCCAATTCTTGAACTTGCTCAACGCTTAATACTTTACCATCAAGTACTCCACCTTTAATTTCAGCTTTTTTTGTTTCTTTAATAAACTTTTCTATGATTTTAGCCGGTGAAACTTCATCCTGAAACCCAAATGCTAGTGCTGTTGTTCCTTGTAATAATTCTGCTAACGGAGCAAAATCAGTTCCTTCTATTGCTATTTTTGCTAAAGTGTTTTTAACTACCGTAAACTCAGCGCCTTCTTTTTGAAGAGCTCTTCTAAGTTTTGTAATTTCTTCAACACTTAAACCTTTATAATCTGTAGCAATAGCGACTTTAGCTTTGCTTACAGAATCTTTTACCGTTTGTAATTTTTCTTCTTTAAAGGCTTTAGTTGCCATATTTTTCTCGACCTCCCTTCAAAAGGTTATGTATGAATTTTTATTTGTTTTTTTCATGACTATACTCGTTAGGTGTCCTGCTTTGAGACAAAACCTCAAACTCTGTCGCCTCACTATGCAACTGCTTCACACAAAAAATGCTCTGCTTTTCCCACAGAACATCACTAATAGAGATAATAAATTATTTTTTCTCTACCTCGGCCGGCAAACTTGCGTTTTTTAAACTTTTTAAGTACCTGCTGTCTACGGTAATCATGAATATACCTAAAACAAAAAATTAAATCAACTTTTTTTGTAACAATTTCTTAATGTTGTTTAATTTTTGGAATAATTTACTAAAAATATACTTTTAAATCTGAGAGCATATTTTATTCATTGTACATGTAAAAATATTTATGATTTTGGTCTCATTGTCGGAAATGCTATAACGTCTCTAATTGTAGGGGAATTGGTTAAAATCATAATTAATCTATCAATCCCTATACCCATTCCTCCTGTTGGAGGCAAGCCGTATTCAAGAGCTGTAATGTAATCTTCATCAATATCACAGGCTTCTTCGTCACCTTGAGCTTTTGCTCTTGCTTGTTGTTCAAATCGACCTCTTTGGTCAATAGGATCAGTCAATTCAGAAAAAGCATTGGCAATTTCCCAACCGTTTACACGAGTTTCAAATCTTTCTGTTAATCTTTGATTATCTCTATGAGCTTTTGCCAATGGTGAAATATCTCTTGGATAATCAATAATATGAACAGGCTGAATTAAATGATGTTCAACTTTTTCTTCAAAAATTTTATCTAAAATTTTACCCCAATTATCATCTTCTTCGGTTTCTATTCCTAATTTTTCAGCTTCTTGAGCCGCTTCTTGAGGAGTTAATATTTCGCTAAAATCAACGCCTGTAAACTTTTTGATTGCACCAAGCATGGTCATTCTATCCCACGGAGGAGTAAGGTTAATTTCATTTCCTTGAAAATTAATAACCATAGTTCCTAAAACTTTTTGCGCAATAGAACTTACCAAATCTTCAACTAATGCCATCATTTCATTGTAATCAACATAGGCCTGATACAGCTCTAACATAGTAAATTCGGGATTATGTTTCGGCGATAATCCTTCGTTTCTAAAACTTCTGTTGATTTCGTAAATTTTTTCATGCAATCCGCCGACCATCAGCCTTTTTAAATGCAATTCAGGTGCTATTCTTAAAAACATAGACATATCAAGAGCATTATGATGGGTAATAAAAGGTTTTGCCGTTGCTCCACCTGCTATAGTATGAAGCATGGGAGTTTCTACTTCTAAAAAACCTCTTTCGTTCAAATAATCTCTAATGCCTTTTATTATCAAAAATCTATTTTTCAATGTATCTCTTGAGGATTGATTCATAATCAAATCAAGATATCTTTGACGATAGCGGGTTTCTACATCAGTTAAACCGTGGAACTTTTCTGGCAATGGCAAAAGCGATTTTGACAAAATTTTTATATCTTTTGTTTTTAAACTCAATTCGCCTCTTGGTGTTCTTCTGATTGTTCCGTAGACACCAATAATATCGCCGATATCTAAAAGTTTTAATATTTCTTTTTTTTCTTCGGAAACATTTTCTTTATGAGTAAAAACCTGAATTTTTCCGGAACTGTCCATCAAATCAATAAACATGCCGCTATTTCTCATTGCCATAATACGACCCGCAATTGAGTAATAATCTTCTGTTTCAACTCCTGTTTCCAAATTTTGATATTTATTTTGCAAATCCAGAGCCGATGCTGTTCTATCAAAAGTGTACGGATAAGGATTTATTCCTTTATCAACTAAATCGTTTAATTTCTGAATACGATTGTTTCTAATGTTATCTGCGCTTGTTTGCGGTGTATCTTGACTCAATTTAGCCTCCAAAATTCTTAATTCTTGTACTTT
The DNA here is from genome assembly GCA_028691575.1 of Candidatus Gastranaerophilales bacterium. GTDB lineage: Bacteria > Cyanobacteriota > Vampirovibrionia > Gastranaerophilales > JAQUYY01 > JAQUYY01. The sequence continues at coordinate 1,305 of JAQUYY010000191.1, read as the reverse complement.
AGTTAATTTTAACATCAAAAAAAATGAAAGTTTAACCAATTGTGAACAAATTTAATTAATTTGCATATATGTGATATAATTGCATAGAAATGTTAAGGAAAAGATGAGAGAAAATGCGTACCGATTTGTATGGAGAGCCTGAACAGTTTGATATCTGGTTAAAACAGTATAAACAAAGCCAGAGTGAAAAAATTAAATCTCAATTAAGAGATTTAATGGTTATGACATATTTACCTTTTGTAAAAAAACTTTCTCACGGTCTGGCAAGAAGAAGTACCGACCCTGTTGAAGATTTAATACAAGTTGGTTCCTTAGGGCTTTTAAAAGCTCTCGATCAATATCAGGAAGATTTTGGAACAAGTTTTAAAACTTATGCAACTTATTTAATTACAGGCGAAATTCGTCATTATTTAAGAGATAAAGTCACTATAATCAAAGCTCCGCGAGAATTAAGAGAGCTTTCTTATCGTATTAACCGTATTATTCAAGAATTAACAAATAAACTTGGACAAACTCCCGATAATACAGAAATAGCAAATCAATTGCAAATACCTGTTTCCAGGGTTGATGAAGTAATTGAAGTTGACAGAAGAAAGCAATTGTTATCATTAGATCAGGTAATTTCAGGAAACAGCGAAAACGAACAATCACTTGGGGATAAACTTGTAGATAATAAATATAATGATTTTCAGCTTATTCAAGAAGATAGAATTATGTTATCTGATGCTATTAATGAGCTTGACAAAGGATTAAAAGATGTTGTTGAAATGAGCTTTTTTGAAGACTTAAGCCAAATAGAAATTGCCCAAAAACTCGGTATATCTCAAATGCAAGTTAGCCGCAGATTAAAAAAAGCTTTAGCAGAGCTTTTTGAAATAATTACAAGCAAACAAGAAAAAATAGAAAATGCGCTATAATTTTATATATAGAAATAAATAAGGGAAACAGTTTTGGTTGGAGAATTAGAATTTTATAATTTATTTTTTGTAATTATAATAGGCTGTGTTATCGGAAGTTTTTTAAATGTAGTCGGATTAAGGCTTTTGTCAGAAGAGTCAATCGTTTTTCCTCCATCAAAATGCCCAAACTGCCAAACCCGTTTATCTTGGAGAGATAATATCCCTATTTTTGGCTATATACTGCTTTTAGGAAAATGCCGGTACTGCAAAAAACCTATCAGTATTCAATATCCTCTAATAGAATTATTTACGGGAATTATATTTGGACTAACATATTTTTATTTTGGATTTACATTAAATGCCTTGTTCTTGTTGTTTCTAAGCTGTTCTTTAATAGTTATAATTA
>JAQUYY010000190.1 GCA_028691575.1 Candidatus Gastranaerophilales bacterium | reverse complement strand
TGGTCGACTGTCGACCAAGTTCAAATCGGTTATTTCTATGTTATTTTCACGGGCATATTTCTGAACGCTTTCTATGCTTACACACCAAACTTTTCCGGTCCCGCTTTGACCGGATTCCTGCCAGCCGTCAAGGATTCCGACACTCAAAAGGCGTTTAACTGTGCTGGCTGAAACTCCTAAAATCTGTTCAACTTCAGACCGTGTATAATAAGTTTTATCCATTTTTCATCACTCCTAACAAGCCGAAATCATCGGCAATCAATCTATTTCATCAGACATATTGAACATCTGTTTCATCTGATATCAAGTTTAGTTTTTTAAGTTTTCGTAAAATTTTTTTATCTGAAATCATGGCCAGAGCAGAAGAAGTGACCTCTTTAAAATGCTCTGCAGCTTTCTCAAAAAATAGTTTTCTAAGTTCAAATCTTGGGAGCGCGTCGGCTTCAATTCCGTAAGATTCGCCTTTTACTCCGCCGGTATTTTTTATCCAATTTTTATTTTTACTTATTTCATTTCCGGTAATTTTGAGTTTATATTTTATGAAATCTAATTCCTCCGGTTTAAAAGATTCTGGGGTAATTAAATCAACTGTTTTAATATTTTCCAAACCTTTAGCTTTGAGTTGGCGTATAAAAGTTTGTTTTATAAAATATCCGGCAGGGTCCCAGTCAACAATTGAGTAAAGATAATAAGTTGGATTTTCGTATAAATCCACTCCGGTTTTGAAATCAATAAAAGTAGAAGAAGCTAATTTTTCAAATAATGCGGTTGTAAAATATTCAGTAGTTAAATGTGAGGGTTGACCTCCAAGAGCTATAAAAGATATTCCGCTTTGTTCGTTAATTTTTTCGAGTGAATTTAAGTGTCCGGCTTTTTCCGCAAAAACTATAATGTGAGGATTTTTATCTCCGATTTTCCAGTTATGTTTATTTTGATCTGCAAGACCTAAATCTGCATATTTGAAAATATTATATTTATAAGTCAATTCAACTAAAACCGAATTAAGAATATTATCATCGCCACTTTTTAAAACTTTAAGGCGAGAAAATAAAGGTTTTATATGTGAATACCAAATTGTTCTTATATTGCCTTCAATAGGATGTGTTTTGCCTTGCTTTATCCAATTATATAATTGCCAAACAATATTTTTAATATAAACAGGTTTAATTATATTATCTGAAGAATAAGCGCCGAATTCTTTAAAAAGTTCTTCTTTTGAAAAAAATCTTAAATCTTTATCATAAGTTTTAATTCGTTCGTGTTTTAAAATTTTTTCAATGCGGTTATATGGGAAAATATTTTTTAATGTTGGAACATCTAAATAATTTTTAATTTTTTTTGAATAACGGGAAGAAGAAGGTATTTCAACTTTTTTATTATTAATTTCTGAAAGGAATAAAACAGAATTCCGATCAGTTTTATATGATATGACTTTATCAATATTTATAATATAGCTTTTATGATTTTTCTGAAAATTAGGATATTCTTTTAATTGTTTTTCAATATAATGAAGCGGTTTATCTGATTGAATTACTTGTCCATTTTCAAGATATATAGAAGAAGCTTTATTATTTGATTGAATATAAATAATATTTTCAAGAGTTATTGGAATATATTCATCTTTATATTGAACTAATAATTTATGAGTTTTATTTTGAAATACTTGCTTTATCATATTATTTTTAAAAATCAAAATACTCTTTTACTTTTTTTATGTAGGTATAACTTACAGGAACTTCAAGATTTTTTTTGTTTAAAGTATATATCAATGTTCGACCGTAAGTTGACATTTTTAATCTATTAACATTTTCTAAATTTGCAAAATAACTTTTATGTGTGCGAACAAAAAACGGGTGTCCTTCAAATTTTTTATCCATATTGGCGAGACTGTCAAAATTAAAAAATTCTTTTCCGTCAATGGTAACTATTTTTAAACGGTTTTCTTCAGTAGTCACATAAAGAATTTCTTTAATTTTAAGGATCATAACTTCATTTGAATTATCTGAAGTTATAACAGTTATAAAACTAAATTTAGGTTGTAATAAAAGACGTAAACTTTTATAAGAATTTTGAAGTTGATCCAATTCTTTTTTCAAAGATTCAAAAGTAATTTTTTCAGCTGGTTTGGGTTTTGGTTTTGATTTTGCCATAATTATTTACTCCTTTTTTTATCGTTTTTGTCTGGGGTTAAAATTTCAAGCGGTGAATAAACACGATATTTAGTTTTTACAGCAAAAGTTTTTTCAAGAATATCAACATGCCGCAATTTAATAAGTTCTTTAATATTATTATTAAACGTGCTATCGGCTTTTATATTGCATATTTTTTTTAAATCCGCATAACTGGCGCGACATTCTTTTTTATTCTGACCTATTGATAACCAAAATAACCGCATATAAATAATTTGTTGAAACGGAGAATGCAGCGGAGCAATTTCATCTAAATATCTTTGCCACTCTCTTAATATATGTAATTTTTTGTTTGATGATAATTTTTTTACTTCATCAGTATAAATAGAAAAATTAAATTCGGTCTTCATTAAACTTGCCTCCATTTTTTAATTGATATATTTCATTATATTTATAATTTAATAAAAATCAAGACTCTTAAAACTGATATTCCGCGCCCATTTGATAACTAACTTTTGAACTGTTATTATGTCCTGATGATGAAGCTTCATAATCACGTTTAAAAATTCTGATTTTACTTTTTATAACTAATTTTTCATCGTGTTTATAATCCCAATTAAAAAGCATTGTTGTAGTGTTTGCGTTATTTTCTGCTTTATTAGGAAATATATGTCTTTTATACCCGAATTTTAAAAGATATCTTTGTTTTTTTGAATTAAAAAAGAAATTTTTATTAGGATCTTTTTTATTTTGATATGTTAATGAAATGGCTCCGGATGTCCAATCATTTTCTTTAAAATCAGAATTTGATAAGTCAAAAGAAGATTTTCTAATATTTCCTTCAAGTTTAAACGTGAGTGGCGGAGCTAATCTAAAACGAATATATCCAAATAATGTTTTAGTTGTATTTGACAACATTGTATCAGATAAATTTTCATAATCTTTATCGTTAATTTTATATGATAAAGAAAAATAACTTGATTGACTAAGTTTTTGAGTAAATCCAATTTTTGTAAGATTGTATTTGTAATATGTTTCTGTTGTATAAACTTCAGCTTCATAATCATCGTCAGTAGCTTCAATCCAACGTTCTCCTGATTCTACATAACTAAATACTTTTGGTTTATAAACTTTAGGTTCAGATTCTTCATCTGCAAAAATAGGATAAAAACAAAGGATTATAAAAATTATTGTTAAAAAGATTTTCAGCTTCATATAAAACACCTCCAAAAATTTATTTTTGTGGATACGGGGGAACCGTATCCTGATAAACAAAAAATGTTCCTCTATCGTCTTTTACAACTTCAATAACAAGAGTTTCACCAACAGAATTTAGTAAAGTTATAATTTTTGTTCCATGTTCAATAAAGTAATCCAGTTCTTGTTTAGTAATCCGATGACCTTTTTCCCTTTTATGTGAAATATAATCAATTTTAATGGTTTGGAACATTGTATATATAATAGCACCAGGATCTTTGAATTTTGAGCGTGTAGAGGCGTTCTTATAGTTGTTTAAAAGGAAATCTATAAGTTCTGGTTCAGATTTAGTTGAGTTGACTATAAAAGTTGATAATCTCGGGTCTTTTGTAATCCTAAAAAGTTCTTTAACCTGAGGTATTCTTTTCTTCTTAATTTTGTATTTTTTGATGTATTCTTCTATCATTTTTAACCTCTTTTTTAGGGTGTTGGTTCAAACTTGATCTAAAAAGTGTCATTTTTGAGCGAAAATCGACCATTTTTGACCTAAAAAATACCCTGTTTTTTGACAATTCACAAAAAAAAAAGTAGCAAAAAAAAAATATTCTGCCAAACTGGTGAAATATACTATTTATTTTGCTCTTTTCAACCCATCCCTTCTCCCTTGTATATAGTAATATACTTTAGCGTCACGGATAAAAAAAACAAGTCCTTTATTTTCAACATCTTGTCTCGTTTTCGGTGACCGAAAAGTAATGA
>JAQUYY010000189.1 GCA_028691575.1 Candidatus Gastranaerophilales bacterium | reverse complement strand
TGATATAATAAAACTATGATTATTAAAGCATTTTCTGAATATTTAAAAAATTCGGATACAACAACAAATACACCTCTTGATATTTTGGCAAAATGGTTAAAAGAAATTTTATCCGGAGAGCCTGCCGATAATATTGAAAAGGTTATACATACAGAAATAAGAATGAAAAAGTTTGATAACGAAAGAACTTTTGAAGGAAAAAGCAAAACGGGGAATAATTTGCTTAAATCTTTATATAACTTTGCTCAAAGTTATGATCAGCAAAATTTTAACAGGTGGCTGCACGAAATAAAGGCGAGTGATTTTAAAATATAAAGAAATATTTACATTTTACTTAATTTTATATAAATAATTTATAATTGATATGTAAAAAAAGGACTTTTGATGATTGCCAGACTCGAAAAAAACAATTTATATATTATTATTTTATTATTTTTGTCATATATAATAATTTATTTTGGCTTGAATATTTTTTTGCCGATGATTAAACTGACGGATAATTTTCATATTAATTTGCAAATAGTCAAAATATTTGTGGTTGGTTTTTTAGCGTATTTAACTTTTATTCGGTACTTAAGTTTAAAAACTCCGTTATCAATGTTTTTCAGTTTTGCATTTATTGGATACTTTTTTATAGATTTGTTAAATGCTTTATATTGTTTAAATAATTCTATAAACTATGCGGATATATTTAATTTTTCAGAATTTTTCTCTCAGGTTTATATGAGTATATTTCAGGCATTAACTGTTTTTTTTGTTCAAAAAAGGCAAGATGAAAATATTTCCATTAAAAAATTATCCCTATCAGCAGCAATATTTCTTTTGAGTTATATATTTTTTGAATTTCAGTTGCTGGTGTTTTTGAACAATAAGTTTTTATTTAATTATTTATTTTTAATTCCGCTATCTCTAAATATTCTTATTTTTTTAAAAATCTTTCAAGTAATTAGATTAAATAAACTTGATTTCAGCTTTTTTATATTTTGTTTTTTTATAACAAAAACTTTTTCATTAATTTTTATCGTGATATCAACCGGAATAATGGATATTTATAACATATATTATAACATTATTGATTTTTACAGTTATTTAATTTTAATGCTAGCTCTGGGGATAAATTTTTATATGCTGTTAAGCGAACAATATAAATATGAAACTAAAATAACTTCTATTTTTAATAATATTGATGAGGCGGTTTTTCTTTTGAATTACAGCAATACTATTGAAAGTTGTAATAATGCTGTTGAAAATATGTTTAATTATTCAAAAGAAGAAATTATTGGAAAAAAAATATCTTCAATTATTGATTTTAAAACTAGAGAAGAAAATAATGAATTCCATCTTTTGCAAGATCAAGAAATAGAAACAAATGCCATAAACAAAAACGGCGAGAGTTTTCCCGTATTAATAAAAGTTAAAGAAGATTTCTTTCATTCTGAACCGTTTGTTTTTATTTATGTTAAAAACATTCGTCAACAAAAAGAAACAAATACTTTGAAAAATGAATTTATTTCAACGGTAAGCCATGAATTAAAAACGCCTTTAACTGCAATAAAAGGTTCCTTAAGGCTGCTTATGAATGATGAAAGCTTGTCGGATCAAAATTTTAAATTGCTAAATATAGCTAACAATAATGCAAATACTTTAATGGATTTAATTTCTGATTTATTAGATATGGAACAGCTGGAAAGCGGGAATTATATTTACGATATGAATTCGTTTAATCTTAAACAAACTATTGAAAAAATATTAAAAGATATAGAGCCTTATGCCAAGGAATACAAAACAACTATTTATGCTAAAATTCCTGATGAAATGGAGCCGATTTATCTTGATAAAAAAAGGTTTAAGCAAATTATTTTTAATTTATTATCAAATGCAATTAAATTTTCCCATGAGAAAAGTGATATTATAGAATTAAATATTGAAGATAAAGAAAAAAGTTTTTTGATTATGGTAAAAGACAATGGAATTGGTATTCCTCAAAATTATTACGATAGAATTTTTGAAAAATTTACTCAAGTTAATTCAACAGATTCAAGAAATCAAACCGGAACAGGCTTAGGACTAAGTATTTGCAAGTCTTTTGTTGAAAACATGCAGGGAAAAATCTGGTTTAAAAGCAAATTAAATCAAGGAACAACTTTTTATGTTGAATTTTTAAAACCGCTTACATGTAATTTATCGACAAGGAGATAAAAATTGAAAATTTTGTATGCAGAAGATGATAAAGACATTCAATTTATTGTAAAAACGTCATTTGAAATGAATAAAAATCATGAATTGATATTGTGCAACAACGGAAAAGAACTTCTTGATATAATTATAAATACCACTCCGGACTTGATTTTAATGGATGTAATGATGCCGGAAATGGACGGTCTGACAGCATATAAAAAACTGACCGAAGAATATAACAAAGAAATTCCGGTGATTTTCTTAACGGCAACAGCTCAACAAAATGAGATCGAAGAGTTTGGCAAAAAACCAAATGTGCTTGGAATTATAACAAAGCCGTTTGATCCGCTCACATTAATTGAAAAAATTGAAATTTTATTAAAAGAGAAAAAAGTTGCTGTTTCAAAAAATGAAGAATTTTCAGATAAAATGCTTTCATTGCAGGAAAAATTTTTGAAAGAATTAAAACAACAGCTTAAGGAGCATCAAAAAAAGTCAGAAATTATTTCTATTACAAAAGAATATAATGCTGAATATATAAATGATCTTTATGGCTGGGTTCATCAAAAAGCCGGAACAAGCGGTATTATCGGATTAAATCAAATCAGCGAAATTTTTACTGATTTTGAAAAATTTTTACTACAATTGAAAAAAAACGCATCGTTCATTTTTATTAAAGGAAATTTTGTTGTTATTAATGATTTTTTTAAAAAAATAGAAAGTATTTTGGATAATATTCAAGTTAAAGAAATCGGCAATTTAAAAACAAAAAAAAATAATCCCGGGAAATTAAAACAAACACCGACTGTTTTAATTGTTGATGATGAAGATGTTGTCAGGGATTTTTTAAAAGAAATTTTAGAAGATTTGAATTTTAAAATTTTAGCCGAAGCCAAAAACGGTAATGAAGCAATAGAAATTTTGCAAAAAAATTCTCCGGATATAATTTTATTGGATTTAAATATGCCTTTTAAGGGCGGTGTTGATGTAATAAAAGAAATTTCTGCTTATAGTAGAAATACCTGTATTATGGTTGTTACAATTTCTTGTGATACCAAAACCGTTGGCAAATGTATTACTAACGGTGCACATTATTTCTTAAGAAAAGATTTGTCGACAGAAGAATTAAAAACTTCTATATTTAAAAATTGGCAATTATTTAAAAATGATAAAATGATTGGAAAATACAATGAAGAATTTTGCAAAATTTTATTAAAAAACAATGTCATAACTTCAGACTTGTTAGACAGATTGCATAATCAATACAATAATAATTCATTTAGTGTTTTATTAGAATTGTTAAATACTTATAATATGGATAGGAATACATTAGGACAATACTGGGGAGATTCAATATCTATTGCTTATTTAAATCTTAAAAAAGTTTCAATAAACAGAAATTTATTGCAAAAAATTCCTTACGGATTTTTGAAAGAAAATATGCTTATTCCCGTATATAAGCTGGGAAATGCCATAACTATAGCAAGTGCTAACCCTAAAAGCAGTTTTATTAAAGAATATATTGAAAACCATTTGAGTGAAAAAGTAAACTTGGTATTTTCTTTTCCTGATGAAATACACGAAAATTTGAAAATAAAAATTTAGCGAAACCGAGCTGAGGCTAATAAAACATTTGAGATGGCGTGTACGGCGAAAGTGTTTTTGTGCTGTTAAATGCGAGGTTTAAAGAAGCGAAACCGAGCTGAGGCTAATAAAACATTTGAGATGGCGTGTACGGCGAAAGTGTTTTTGTGCCGTTAAATGCGAGGTTTAAAGAAGCGAAATCTCGGCAGAGGCTGGAAGGTCGGGCTTTGCCCGCCGGAAGCTGTTTAATGCCGAGTATTTTAAGAAAAAATAGCAAAATTGATGTTTGATAATAATAAATTTTTTCAGACAACTTTTTAAATTCTGCCTTTCCAGTGA
>JAQUYY010000188.1 GCA_028691575.1 Candidatus Gastranaerophilales bacterium | reverse complement strand
AGCTTTTGGAACAATTAGATTCGGAACAATCTAATATCTTGGTCAAGCCGGTGCAACATTCCGCCGTTCTTGGCAAACGCCAATCAATAATTCCGCCTTCCTTAACACAAGTTTCAGTTGCGCAGTCGGCCGGGCAGGTGGTTGCGGTTTCGCCGAAACGGCAAGCGCCGTTGCCGCAGGTTTCCTGGGGCTTTAATTGGGCGATGAGCGCAATGATCTGCTGGATTTGCTGTTTGAGCGACTCAATCATCTGCGCCATTTGCGCGATGGCGGAATTTGCATTATCGTTATCGGTTTGCGCTTGCGCGGTGTTTATGTTCGCCGCGAAAATACCAAAGCCCGCAATGATCGCCGCCAACCCGGCGGCCAGGATTTTGCTTTTGAGGTTCATATTTTAGATAAATTATTAAAATTTTTATTGCTACTTACAATGTTACTTACATTGATACCTACGCATTGCCCGATTGTTGCATCGGTAACGCACAAGGTGTTTTACTTTCGACCTTTTTTAAATTGCGACTGCAATTTCATTGTAAAATTATTTCATTTTTTATGCCAGCAAGGTTTCTTCCCGCGAAACTTCTTCCACGTTGTCGGCCACGATTTTGGTTTCGCCGTCGCGCAGATCAATGCGGCCATAGACGTAAACCACCTTGCTCTCGCAAAACACCACCGGATTTTTTTCCATCGTCGACGCGAACACGACCACTTCAATTTTATCGGTCAGATCTTCCAGGCTCATAAACAGCATCGGCTTGCCGCTTTTGGTGATAATCTTTTTGACGGTGGAAATCATTCCGCCGATCTTCACCATTCGCGCGGCCTGGCTTTCTTTCACGCGGGAAATCTTCAGGCATTTTTTCTCCATTTCACCCCGGTATTCTTCCAGCGGATGGGAAGTGACGAACAATCCCAAAAGTTCTTTTTCCCACATCAATTTTTCGGCCTTGCCGGCAGGGCGCGCGGAGGACAGCGAATAGCCGTTGATCTTGGCCGCCGGCAGGGCGGCGAAAAGCCCCTGCTGGCCGTTGGATTTGTTTCTTTCATTTTCCCGGCCGATTTCCAAAAGTTTTTCAACGTTGGCCAGCAGGGTGTTTCTTTCCGCCATTGCGTCAAAAACGCCGGCCTTGATCAGCGCTTCCAGAGATTTGCGGTTGATCACTTTGGGATTGATTCTTTCCGTAAAATCAAAAATATCCCGGAACTTACCGCCCGATTTTCGTTGCGAAACCACCTCATTGACCAAGTTTTCGCCGACATTTTTCACCGCCGCCAGACCGAAGCGGATTTTGTTGCTTTCGGGAATCACGGTGAACCCGTGATAGCTTTCATTAATGTCGGGCGCCAGCACTTCCAGTCCCATATTTTTGCATTCGCCAATCAAATAGCCCACCCGTTCCACGTCGTTTTTTTCGGAAGTGATCAGCGCGGCCATAAACTCCGCCGGGTAATGCGCTTTCAGCCAGGCGGTTTGGTAGGCGATCATCGCGTAGCAGGCCGCGTGCGACTTATTGAAAGAATAGTCCGCGCTGGGCTCAATCCAGCTCCAAATTTCAACAGCGATCTTCTTGGCGATGCCGTTTTTTTGGCAACCGTCAATGAACTTCTGCTTTGACGCCATCATCAAATCTTTGATCTTTTTGCCGATGGCTTTGCGCAGGGTGTCGGCCTCAGCCATGGAAAATCCGGCCAGCTCCTGCGCGATTTTCATTGTTTGTTCCTGATACAAAATAATGCCGTAGGTCGGTCCCAGAATCGGCTCCAGCTTGGGATGCAAATATTGCGGGATTTTCAAGCCGCTTTTGCCGTCAATGAAATCCGGAATGAATTGCATCGGGCCCGGGCGGTAGAGGGCGACCATGGCGATGATATCCTCAAATTGCGTGGGCTGTAATTGTTTCAAATATCTCTGCATCCCCGCGCTTTCCAACTGAAACACTCCCACGGTGTCGCCGCGCGCCATCAGCGCATAGGCCTCTTTGTCGTCCATCGGAATGGCTTTAAGGTCAATGCTTTGATTTTGCACCAGATAGATCCGCGCCAGCGTGTCTTCAATGATGGTCAAGTTTTTCAATCCCAGGAAATCCATCTTCAGCAGTCCCATATCTTCAATGGCATGCAGTTCGTATTGGGAAACCAATCCGTTGTCGTCGGCGGTGGGATGTTGCACCGGCACGATCTCGTCCAGCGGGACGGGTGAGATCACCACGCCGCAGGCGTGCGTGGACGCGTGGCGGGCGCAACCCTCCAGTTTTTTGGCAAAGCCCATCAGCACCCGCGCTTTTTCATCGTTTTGGACCAAAGTTTTCAGATCGTCGGCTTTTGCCAGCGCCTCGTCCAAATTCATGCCGAAAGGAATCATTTTGGCCAGGCGGTCGCAATAGCTGTAAGGATATTGCAGAACCCGGCCGACATCGCGCACCACCGCGCGCGCGGCCATGGTGCCGAAAGTGATGATCTGCGCCACGTGTCCGTGCCCGTATTTTTGGCTCACGTATTCAATCACTTCCGGCCGGCGCCGGTCGGCAAAATCCATATCAATGTCCGGCAAAGAAACCGCGGACCGCCCGGGATTTAAAAACCGTTCAAACAGCAAGCCGTATCTCAGCGGATCAATGTCGGTGATGTTCAAAAGATAGGACACAATTGATCCGGCGGCCGATCCGCGGCCGGGTCCGACGACGATGCGATTGTTTTTCGCCCAGTTAACGAAATCCTGCACAATCAAGAAATATTCAATGAATCCCAATTCCTTGATCGCGGCAAATTCATATTCAAAGCGATCTCGCGTTTCCCGGGAGGGATTTTGGCCGTAGCGCTTTTCCATTCCCGCGCGGCAAAGGTCGCGAAGATACTCTTCGTTGTTCTTGTTCTTCGGTGGAGTGAAGCGTGGCAGTTTGGTCTTTTTGAGCTCAAATTCAAATTCGCACATTTGCGCGATCTTGGCCGTGTTTTCAATCGCCTCCGGGAAATCCTTGAAATCCTCAATCATTTTCTGCGGGCTTCTCATTGAAAAATCTTCGCCTTTCATCGTGAGGCGTTCGGGATTATTGATATCGGCGCCGGTGTTGATGAGCATCAAAATATCCTGCGCTTCCATATCGTCGGCGTCCAAATAATGAATGTCGTTGGTGGCGACCAACCCGATGCCGGTCTTTCGGGCGATTTCAATCAATCCTTCGTTGGCCGGCGATTGGTCGGGAAGATTCGGATGGTGCTGAATTTCCAAAAAGAAATTTTCTTTGCCGAACATTTTTTGATAGCGGCGCGCGCATTCAAGCGCCTCGTCCATTTTCTTGGCGATGGCCAGGCGGGGGATTTTTCCCTGGATGCAGGCGGTCATGGCGATCAATCCCTCTTGGTGTTCGGCCAGAAGTTCTTCGTCAACACGCGGCTTGTAATAAAACCCTTCCAAATGCGCTTTGGTGACCAATTTCACCAAATTGCGGTAGCCCGCTTCATTTTTCACCAGCAGAACCAGATGGTGGCGCGCGTCGTCAATCTGCGGCCGGCGCGAAAAGCGGCTTTCCAGCGCGACATAAACTTCACAGCCGATGATCGGCTTGATGCCGCGCTTTTTGGCTTTTTTATAGAATTCCACGGCGCCGTACATATTGCCGTGGTCGGTGATCGCGCAAGCGCTCATTCCCAGGGATTGGACCTTATCCAAAAGCGGATCGATTTGCGCCAATCCATCCAGCAAACTGTAATGGGTGTGAGTGTGTAGATGGACGAAATCCATGGTAAAAATACAAAATTAAAAAATCAAAATGAAAATTTAAAATTTTACATTGTCATTTTTCATTATCGGTTTAATAAAACCGCCCGCCAAACTGATTTTTTAATTTTCAATTTTATTTTATCGGATGATTTTTTCTTCCGGGAGGCCGCCGAGATCAACGAGCGCTTTGTTGTAAATGCAATCCTTGAGGAAAAAATTTCCTTCAAGCTTCAAATCGCGCGCCGCCAGCCGCTGTCTTATGAGCGCGCTTTTCAGATTCACGTCGCCGGCGACGGTGGCGCCGCTCAAATCCAGAAAACCGTTGATTTGCGCGTTCTCGCACAGCACGTCGCCGTTGACTTTCAGTTCTCCTTGAAGGTAATTCTGCACCTCCGCGC